>JANYBI010000156.1 GCA_025360875.1 Lentisphaerota bacterium | reverse complement strand
TCCTGTCAGGTCAAGTCCCTTTTTAAGATTTGGATGGCGCGCCGGATGTGATGTGGGGAAATAAAGGTGCCCGTGATGGCATTTGGCAAAGACAGTTACGGAATTGACGTGCGCCTGTTTCATTGTCCTGGCGAACTCCCGGGCGTCGAAATCCGCGCCTACGTCGGGGATCCATGGTCCGGTGTGGAAATCGAGATGAATCTGCCGCTGCCTGAGTTGAATCTTCTTCATGGCTGTCTGATTCCTTTTATTGATAATTGATTGATAGGAATTTTGTTTTGATACGGTCGAAAAAATAGCGAGTGCTGGACGATAAATCAAGGAATTCGGGCAAAATAAGCAACGGGTCCCCATCTCGGGATGCTCATGGGAACCTTTATAAGAAAATTTGTTAATCCAGTAATCCTGTCTATTATATTCTTTTTGGTATTAATCTGTGTCATCTGTGGAAAAACTTAGGCGGCCATGAAAATAGCTAGAATAATAATGGGCTTGTCACTCGACAAGCCGTTTGACTATCTGATTCCGACGGAACTTGAATCCCAGGTCCACGCCGGGGTACAGGTCTATGTTCCTTTCGGCAAAAGCCAGAGGCGCGGCTACGTCGTCGCCGTGAACAATGAATCCTTATATCCGGTCGACAAGCTGAAGAGGATAGACAGCGTCTGCGAAGTCCATCCGAAGATCCCGGACACTCTCCTCAAGCTCGGGAAATGGATCTCCGAATACTATTGCTGTTCACAGGAACAATCCGTACGCGCCCTCCTGCCGGCCGCAGTCCGTAGCGGAAAAATCAAAAGGAAAAGCATAAAGCTCTATTTCCTGGGTTCTCCTGAGGAAGCGCAGAAATATATATTTGACAAGCCGAAGAAATCTCCCGCACGGGTCAAGATAATCCAGCTTCTGCTCCAACATCCCGGCGCATCTTCCGAATTCATAAGACGCGAGACCGCAGCAGGGAAAAGCGTGCTCACCGCGCTGGTAAAGGAAAAAATAGTGATTGAGGAGAATAAGGAAGTCTACCGCAATCCGTTCGCCAACATCGAATACGTGAAATCAACTCCGCCTGAACTCACAGAAGAACAGAAGACCTCTGTCGACAAGATTTCCGAAATGATGGAACCGTCAGTTCCCAAACCGCACACGTTGCTTCTCTACGGGGTGACAGGAAGTGGCAAGACGGAAGTCTATCTGCGTGCGATCGCCAATGCCATACGGCAAGGCAAGGATTCCATCGTGCTGGTGCCTGAAATTTCACTGACTCCGCAGACGACCGAAAGGTTCCGTTCACGTTTCGGAGACATGGTGAGCGTACTTCACAGCTCTCTCCGCGATGGCGAACGGTTCGACGAATGGACGAAAATTTTCCGCAGCCAGGTGAAAATCGTAGTCGGTGCGAGATCCGCACTTTTCGCCCCGTTCAAAAACCTGGGGCTTATCATAGTCGACGAAGAACACGAGAATTCCTACAAGCAGGATGAGGCGCCGCGCTATCACGCCAGGGATGTCGCCGTCATGCGCGGATACATGGAGAAGGCGGTCGTGATCCTGGGTTCGGCGACTCCGTCGTTCGAATCATATCATAATGCGATGACCGGCAAATACGCAATGGTCCGTCTTACAAAAAGGGTGGACGACTGTGTAATGCCCAAGATCAGAATTGTTGACATGAACACGGAAAAGCTCAAGACCGGCGGCAAAATTTTTTCCGGTGAGTTGGTCGAGGAGATCAGGCGCCGCCTTGAAAAGGCCGAGCAGACGATAATTTTCCTGAACCGCAAGGGATTCGCGACCAGGATGGTCTGCAACAAGTGCGGGCTTATCGCCACCTGCGATAACTGTACGCAGAACTATACCTATTCCAGGAAGAGGGAAAGCCTTTCATGCCATCTCTGCGGGATTGTCATTCCCGCTTTCAAGAGCTGTCCGAAATGCGGCGATCCCGGAATCCGTTACAGCGGTCTCGGCACCGAGAAGATCGACTCGATAGCTGCGGAGCTTTTTCCCCGTGCGAAGATCGCAAGAATGGATTCCGACACGATGACACACCCGGATTCATATGACAAGGTCCTCGGCGACTTCCGCGTTGGAAAGATAGACATCCTCATAGGAACCCAGATGATCGCAAAAGGTCTGGACTTCCCGAACGTGACACTTGTCGGGATAATCAATGCCGATCTCGGCCTGTACATTCCTGATTTCCGTGCGGAAGAACGGACATTCCAGCTTCTGACGCAGGTGGCGGGGCGTTCGGGGCGCGGCGACATCCCCGGCGAAGTGCTCATACAGTCGTTCACATCGCATAATACCTCTATACAGTGCTCGAAGAACAATGATTATCTGAAGTTCTACAATGACCAGGTCGCAGTGAGGAAGAAGCTGAACTATCCGCCGTTCTCGCATCTTATCGCCGTCCATTTCCGAGGTCCGGACGAAGCGCAGATTGCGAAGTTCGCAGACGAGTTCCTGGAAAAGCTGCGTCCGCACATTTCAAAGGATATCAAGGTCGCCGGCCCCCTTCCATCGACGATTGCAAGGATCAAGACCAAATTCCGCTACGTGATAATGTTCCGGGGCGACCGCATGAAGGAATTCCGCGAGGCGCTGCGCGAACAGGTACTCCACTCGAAATGCCCCAAGGATATCGACTGCTACGCCGATGTCGACGCCGTAAACATGATGTAAAATTCATAATTTTGACCGATGCAGTCAAAATTCTGAATAACTATTGCAAACTTGGATTTGGATAGCAGATTAAGGGATACGTGTTAAGCTTATCAGTTTAAATGCGACAAGTTTTTGTACGAAAATAGTATGTTGGACTTTAGCCCGACAATTAAAATAACTAAGACACTCAATGTCGGGCTGAAGCCCAACATACTTTGTCTGAACAATATATAACTGGGGTAAACGAACCATGAAAAAAGAACTTATCAGGATCCTGAGGGAAAACGCCAGGCTTTCTGACAAGGCGATATCGGTCCGTCTGGGCAAAAAGGAAAAAGATATTGCAGATACCATAAGGAACCTTGAAAAAGATGGGACGATAAAAGGGTATCAGGCGATCATAGATGAATCCGTATTGCCTGAACTTGCAGTAAAGGCCATCATCCAGGTCAAGGTGCGTCCGGAACGCGAAGGCGGATTCGACAGGATAGCGAAACGTCTCTGCAAATTTCCGGAAGTCGCATCCCTCTACCTGATGTCGGGCGGATATGATCTCGGACTTGAAGTGGACGGCAAAACCCTCCAGGAAGTCGCGACATTCGTATCAAGCAAGCTGTCCACGATCGAAGGGGTGATCTCAACAGAAACCCATTTCCTCCTTAAAAAATACAAGGTTGCAGGAAGAATACTTGAGGAAGATGAGAAGTATGAGAGACTTAAAGTAAGTCCGTGATAAAATTTTTCTAACGAAAAATTTTGTAACTTAAGGGATATAAATGAATACAAACAAACGTGTTGCTGAACATATAGCGGTGCTGCCGAAGAGCGGCATCCGCGACTTTTTTGAACTGGTGAATTCCATGGGGAATGAAGTCATATCCCTGGGAATCGGCGAACCTGACTTCGTGACGCCGTGGCATATCCGCGAGTCTGCGATATTCGCAATGGAGAAAGGGCACACCAGCTACACCTCGAATCTCGGACTCCTTTCAATGCGGAAGGAAGTCTGCAGCTACGTGGACAAGAACTACAAGGTCAAGTACAATCCCGTTGACGAATGCATCATCACCGTAGGAGTCAGCGAGGCGCTTGACCTCATCTTCCGTGCGATAATCACGCCCGGAGACGAGATAATCTACCATGAACCCTGCTATGTGTCCTATTCCCCTGAAATAAGGATGGCGCACGGGGTTCCTGTGGCGGTGGTCACGAAGGAAAAGAACAAGTTCGCGCTTGACCCGAAGGATTTCGAGAAGGCTGTCACGCCAAAGACAAAGGCTATTCTCCTCAATTTCCCATGCAATCCTACCGGAGCGTCGTTGACACCGGAGGCTGTCCGTGAAATTGCGAAGATCGCAAAGAAACATGATCTCATCGTCATCACAGACGAGATCTATTCCGAACTCACCTATGACGGAAAACACACTTCCATCGCCTCCATGCCCGGCATGAAGGAAAGGACCATATTCCTGCACGGTTTCTCAAAGGCATATGCGATGACCGGGTTCCGTATGGGATATGCATGCGGTCCGGCTGAGCTTATCGACGCCATGATGAAAATCCACCAGTATTCAATGCTCTGCGCTTCAATCATTGCCCAGGAAGCGGCCATCGAAGCGCTGAGGAACGGCAAGTCGGAGATGGAGAAGATGAAGAACGAATATTGCAGGCGCCGCAACATGATCGTCAAAAGGCTGAACGAGATCGGCCTGCACTGTGTCATGCCCAAAGGCGCTTTCTACGCGTTCCCCAACATAACTTCCAGCGGACTCAGCTCCAAGGAATTCGCGACCCGCCTCCTCCAGGAGGAAAAGGTTGCCGTAGTTCCCGGAACAGCCTTCGGCGAATGCGGCGAAGGATATGTCCGCTGCGCCTATGCGACTTCTTTCGAGGATATCGAGGAAGCCATGAGAAGGATCGAGAGGTTCGTGAAGAAAATAAAATGAGCGGCCGCCTCATTTTATTACATCCTTCAAAGAACAGCCCTAGCGGGCTTAACTACAAACAGATTCCAATTCAGAGAATTGAATTCGTTAGTAGTCAATGCCGCAAGGCATATTCTTGCTTTTTTATTTCAGACCAAAGTTATCTGCATCCTTGATTTCCTATCGTAATATAGTAATGTATGTGTATAACATATATGTTGCTTATAACGAGGTGATATCATGATAAGGACACAGGTATATTTGACAAAGCATGAAAAAATCGGTCTTGAAAAAATTTCCGCGACCTGTAACAGGAAACCGAGTGAACTGATCAGGATGGCCATTGACAGCCTGATTGAAAAAAACGGGAAAACTGGAAGAAAGGAAATAATTGAGAAGACTGCAGGTGTCTGGAAAAACCGTCAGGACTTGGATGGAATTCTTGCTCTTAGGAAAAATTGGGACAGGAGCTTCAGCTGATGAACAAGCTTCTTGCAGACACCGACGTGCTTATAGATTTTCTCAGGGGAAATGAAAAGGCGGTTGAATTGATCAGGGAAAACTCTGAAAATATACTTATTTCCCCGATAACCATCACTGAGCTTTATTCTGGAGCAAGAAATGAAAATGAGAGGAACCAGCTGGATTCATTCCTCGCACTTTTCCAGATAATTCCTGCAGATGGTGAAATAGCAAAAGTAGCAGGCCAATTAAAGCGCGAATATTCAAAAAGCCACAACCTGGGCTTGGCCGACTGCCTGATTGCAGCTACAGCAATAGCCAGTAATGCAAAACTTATGACCTTGAACGTAAAACACTTCCCTATGTTCAAGAATCTCGGGGCGGCTTACATCAAGGGCTGATTTCTTAATCAATTCCACCCATAACACTGCTGACTAATTCATGCCATAAAATGATTTTGTCATGACTTTTTCATTTTCCAGCATAATATTGTCGTTCATGCATGCAAGCTAGTCCAAAACGGTAGACATAAAATACTGGTATCTGAAGCCGCACGCTGGCTGGCATCACTACCCTTGCCATAATTATCAAACTAATTGCCGGCAGGATGCCGGCGCTCATCAGTTCAAGGAAGTCAAACTTGCAAATTCTTCAGTATTCCTACTTCTTTTTTACTGCAGGTTTTTCTTCCTGTTTCCTGATTATCTCATCGAGCTGGTTTATCTTCTTGATGGCAGTCTTGTAGCCAGACTCCTTTCTATCCATTAACGCCAGCAGACGGATGAATGCTTTAAGCGAAGCTTCGTAATTCTTTTCTTTGATACCTGAGAAAGCTTGAAGCTCTAGGAGGCATCTTTCTAATTGCTCCTTGTCCTTTTCCCTGTCAAGCCCAGCAATCTCATCTTGTTTTCCGATGATTTGAAGTTCGAGTTGTGCTTCACTGTTCTTCAATGCGGCTTTACGAAACAGCTCTTTGCCCTTTTCCAAATCTTTGTCCACTCCCTTGCCTTCAAAATACATTGTTCCAAGCCTGTACTGGGCTTTTGCATAATTTTTCAGAGAAGCATTTTCAAAATACTTTCTGGCAGTATCATAATCTGGCGCAGTTCCTTTTTCCTCAAGAATCAATATCCCGAGTTCACACATGGCGCCAACATTGCCTTTGGATGCGGCATCTGAAAAGAGAGATTTTGCCTTTCCAAGATCCTTATCAACTCCTTTTCCCTGAAGATACATATTACCGAGGGAAAACATCGCATCACCGTTCCCCCAGGAGGCAGACTTTGAATAATACTTTGCCGCACTTTTGTATTCTGACACAGAATACTTGTCTTTGGCAATCGCATAATAGAAATCTCCTGTGACGATGAAATCTGCAATTAATATACCTGAAACAACTACCATTATGGCTGTGACAGCAGTCAAGGCGATAAAGTTCATCCTTCTGGAAAGGCGAATAGTAATAGGCTGGGCCTTGTTGAACTCGTCCACGATAAACTTGTTATGAAGAAGCAAAATTATCGTCGATAGCGGCAAAAGGACAAAAATAATTATTAGGAAATCCTCTAAGGAGGGATATTCCCCATTTGCAATTGTCTGTGTCACATACATGGCAATAAATACCAAGAGATACAAATACAATATGGCAGAAAATGCAATCCTGCTCCAACTTTCCCTTTTGAAAATTGCAACAGCTGTGACAATCAAGCACAATGAAAGTATAAAAAATGCAAAAAAGCCTGGGGGAAGTGAAAAAAATGGGTTGTCATCGAAATGAGGGATTGTTATGAAAAAGCAACAAATATTCAGGGCAATCAATCCCAATATCGTATGGATCGACAGTCTGGGAGGAAATAGAAATTTTAATTTCATCTTGTTGTAAAATAGCTCGGAAGCAGTAAGGAAGCAAGGAAATAACGGACAAATTGCCGGCAGGATGCCGGCGCTCCTTTTTACTTCAGGAGTTCCTGAACCAGGCGGCCGGACCGCCGGCAGAACTCAACCGCAGATCCGTTCAATTTCCTCCCGGACGATCTCCACCCACCGTGTCAGTCGATCAGGATCCCCTTCCACGGTCTCGACGTCTTTAAGATGGATATGAACGCGGCAGCCCCGGGTCATGGCCAAACCTTCCCGGATGATCCTGCGTATTTTCAGTTCATCAAATCCGCAACAGACCATGTCGGTCGGATTGGGTCGCCAGGAAAAAACATACTCGTCCCGGATCTGTTCAGCGCATTTCGCCACATCGGCCACCGGAGTCACCGCGAT
>JANYBI010000145.1 GCA_025360875.1 Lentisphaerota bacterium | reverse complement strand
GATGTTCTCAACGCCTTGTCGTCGGACAAGTCCGCCGACTTATCCTCAATGCTTGACGGAAAGAAACCTGGCAAGGCCGCCTGACTCGGCGACCACGCTCCGCTCATCCCTCAGCCTAAAATAAAGACTGACGCGTTACGGAAGAAGAGTGATAAGAATTATTATTTTTATTTTTGGTATTGACTTTGGTTAATAATATACTACTCATATGAGTAGTAGTTATGAAAGAGACAACAAAAAAACAGCGACAGGTTCTGGATTATGTCCGTAATGAACTAGGAATGGGACGTCCACCGCCAAGCATACGGGAAATATCCAGCCATTTCGGATTTTCCAGCACAAAGGCCGCACGCGATCATCTTGCGGCACTCGAAAAGAAAGGATATATTGAGAGAGAGTCCGGAAAAGCAAGGTCGATCCGTCTATCTGAAAGAATCAAAACTGATCAGCATCCGACAATAGACATTCCTATTATAGGACATATACCGGCAGGTTCGCCGGTAAATACCGAGCAATATGCTGAACGGATCATGCGAATTGACTTTGAAACGCTCGGATTCAAACCATCGGCTAAAATGTTCGGATTAGTTGTTCATGGCGATTCAATGATTGGACGAGGTATATTTGATGGAGACGTTGCCATAGTTGATGGAGAGAGACGACCGATGGATGGTGATATGGTCGCTGCACTGATAGACAATGAATGCACATTGAAGACATTGGTCCTGCAAGGGGGAAAAACATTCCTGCATCCTGAAAATCCAAAATATACGGATATTGTTCCTGTAGACAATCTTTTGATACAAGGCGTGGCAATGACGATAATTCGAAAGCTAATTTGAGAGTATAATGACCACAAAAATCATACCATTGGAAAAGAGAGAATTTTTGGATGCGCATAAGCGAATCCCGAAAGGCATGATGTTTTATACATCTCTTCCTGAGATTCGAGCCGACCATGCACTTCTTCCTTATCTTCACCTACTTTTACGTGCATGGAATGATTTGGAGCTCGACGGGGTGCTCTGTCTCGACGGATTACCTACACTTTACCTGACAATCCGCAAGGAACGCGTTTCTGGTGAAAAAGCTGCAGAACTCCAGCGCTTGTTCTGGAACCAGGGACTTGCATCCGTATTGGTCATTGCTGATCCGGTGAGTGTACAAATATATTCAGGAATGGCACGTCCGACGAACCCGCAAAGCGCAAAGATTGAAGCCGTTAGCCTAGTGGAAACTCTCGATCATGCTGAATACTCTTTAAATATCCAATCATTCATGCTTCGACTGGCGACAGGAAGCTATTATCAGGAACATGCAAAAATTTTCAATCCGGAAGCGACAGTAGACTCATATCTCCTGAAAAATCTGAGTGTTTTGCGCGATAGGCTTAAGGAGCATGGTTTATCTATCAAAATGGCTCATACGTTCCTCGCCAGAATTCTCTTTGTCTGCTACTTGTGCGACCGTGAGATAATAAATCTTGGAGACTACAAGTTTTGTAAATGCACTTCCGGTACCAAGTTTGGCGACATGCTGGCAGGGCTGAAAAATGCGGATGAGAAAAGACATGCCATCTGTGATTTATTCAACCAACTGAAAGAAGATTTCAATGGAAGCATGTTCGAACAGTCTTCCATCGCTGAATGTCGCCAGCTTAGCGCTGCTTCTCTGGATTATTTGTGCAATTTTCTTCAAGGACATGAAGACAAGCAACTTACTTTGGGTTTCTGGGCCTATGACTTCAGTTGGATACCCGTAGAAACAATAAGTGCCGTTTATGAGGATTTCCTCAAAAAGGAAGACGAACCTGAAAAACGTAAAAAGGGCGCCTACTACACACCGCGGTTTCTTGCTGAAACTGTCGTTGACTTGGCATTGCGCGATGATACAAACCTGGAGGGAAAGCGTTTTCTTGATCCTTCATGCGGATCTGGAATTTTTCTGGTAACTCTTTTCAACCGCCTAGCTTCCGGCTGGCTGTCAAATCATCCCAATTCCACATACAGCCGCAAAGCTGACGCATTGAAGACCATTCTAAAAGATCAACTCTGTGGCATTGATGTCAATCCCACAGCATGCCGTATCGCATGTTTCAGCCTTTATCTTGCATATTTGGATTGTTTTGATCCTCCTCAGATAAAGGAATATGTCAAACGTAAGGGGAAACTGCCAAGCATTCTCCAATATAGGGATTCCTCAAATGAAGAGGATCCAACATTCCCTGTAATCTATGAAAATAACTTTTTGAAGCCGGATCGTTTACTGCCAAAGAATTTTGACTATGTTGTAGGCAATCCACCATGGAGCGGCCGCGGCGAAGATGGAATGCACCATCTTTTTGCAAAAGAAATACCAAAATATCTCAAAAACGAAGGAACGGCTTGCGTACTTCTCCCATCGAAAATCTTCCTGAATGATAAGACAAACAAGTTTCAAACTGAATGGCTGAAGGCTGTGACTTTGGATGAAGTAGTACAACTTGCCGATTATCGGAAAATTTTATTTAAAGAGGCGAAATGCCCCTGCATGATTGTTCGTTTTCAGACCACAAAACCTGACTTTATGTCCGCAAGTATCGAATATGTGGTTCCTAAGACTACAAGGATCGATTATCGAGGCGGAATCATTCCTGTGGCTCCAGGAGATAGGAAAGAGATCCCCCTTCGACAGGTGTTGTCTGCAGCCGAAGAGGGAGTAGCTCCAACTATTTGGAAGCAATATCTTTGGGGAACCCCAAGAGACATAAAATTCCTGGAAATGCTCAAGCAAATGCCGAAGCTTGAGGATTTAACAGGATTCCCAGAGGACAATAAAAGATGGGTTAGAGGTCAGGGATTTCAGCCAGATTCAAAAGGTACAAGTCCAACTCCAAAGAAACGGCTTTGGAGCAATTCAATGCAGTTTATAAAAGCTAACAAGGAATTTCCGTCCTTATTGCTTTTACAGGAGGATTGCTCAGAAATAGGCAATAGATTCCCAATCTTACATCGTCCCAGAGATCCTAAGATATATAAGCCTCCGCTTGTTCTTGTAAGCCAAGGTATTGGAGCAGATGATTTACCGAAAGTAGCATACAGCGACTTTCCTGTGGTCTTCCAAGATTCGCTTCAGTCAATCAGCGGCCCAACTGAAGACGAGGACCTTCTTCTTTTTCTCACCGTTTACTTGCGCTCAAAACTGGCAAAATATTTTCTTTTCCATACATCGGCAAACTGGGGAACAGAAAGGGACAAGGTCCATTTTACTGAGCTACTTCGTATCCCATTCCCTCTTCCGGGAAGTGAATATGTCCATCCGGATGCCAAAAAGATAATGAAGGAAGTCTCAAGTCGGCTTCATTCTGTTAAAAGAGAAATTGAGGCGGAATCCAAAGATCAAAACAATATAGGATTTCATGAATCATTGTGCGAAGAACGCAAGAGGCGAATGGTTGAGCTTCAGAAGGGATTCGAACCCCTGATTTACCAATACTTTGACCTGATCGAACAGGAAATTCTTCTGATCGAAGATACTGTTGACGTGGTAATTCCAAGCTCAACCCCAGGGAATATCTTTGAAGAAATCCCATCGCTTGCTCCAGTATATAAAAATAATGTGGAACGCTATGCCGAAGGGCTTTCTCCTTATGCTGGAACTTTGAGCAGGACCCTAAATGAGTGGGCAGAAGGAACAAAATCAAAAATCAGGGTTTCTGTATCCGGAGGCGTCCATAAGAAGACCGATATGGCTTGCATTAAGATCGAATTAGCTGGACATGAACAGCCTTTTAGAGAAGAAACACCATCTGACGAGGCAATTTATAAAGTCTGTAATCTTGTAAAAACGACCAGTTCGCGATTTGGAAGACTCGAATATCTACGAGGTGTAATTGTCTTCGATGGTTCATGCATTTATATCTTTAAGCCGACATCTTTGATCGGATGGACACGAACGGCTGCCCTGAATGATGCGGCTGAGATTTATGCGCGAATCGCCCAAGCCCGCAGCACCCAACAAGGGGGTATGTTTTGAGTGTACAAAACTGCATTCCCTTGTTCCCTGAAGACGAGATTCCTCGAATAATAAATGAAATCCTTGATTGCTCGATAAATCTTCAGAAAAAAAATAAGACAGAAAGAGAAGACCATCTGACCTATCGTCTATATGGTATAATTACCAGATCCAAAGGTTACCGTTCTGGACCATTGCGCTATTTGCTTCCTGTTACTCAATATGATGTATTTAGTAACCGTCATGATTTGCCCGTTGGTCGCTTGGATATTGCTTATATATACGGTTCATTGAGAGATTCTTATTTCGCAGTTGAGGCAAAAAGTTTACATGTTACATATCCGTCAGGCTGGCAATCACGGATTAGTGATTACGTGACTGGAGATCAGGGTATGATGTGTTTTGTAACCGGGAAGTATTCGGCAACTCAACGGTCAGGAGCAATGCTTGGCTATGTATTCGATGGAGATATCACAAAGGCGAGAGATGGCATATCAAAATCAATTTTAAATAACGCAAAAACTCTTAAGCTGAGTGATTCCAACGGAATGATTAAATCAAATATAGTCAAACGACCTGAACAGATTGATGAAACGCGGCATAAACTTGGGAAACGCCCTTTTATAATCTACCATCTGCTCGTGACGGTATAATTTCCCACATGGTATTCGGATGAGAGAAAAGAAGTTTTCTTTCTCTTTT
The DNA here is from genome assembly GCA_025360875.1 of Lentisphaerota bacterium. GTDB lineage: Bacteria > Verrucomicrobiota > Lentisphaeria > Victivallales > GWF2-50-93 > GWF2-50-93. The sequence continues at coordinate 6,085 of JANYBI010000145.1, read as the reverse complement.
TTGTCAGGGAAGTTCTCCTCCCTGTTCATGCCTCCCACCTCAAAAGAGAATGTTTATAGATTCCCATAACTTCTGAATATTCCATCGCTTACCTAATTTCCGGGCACTGACTGCGTATTGACATATGCCGGAAAATAACAGGTTAAGGAATCTGCATATGAAAAGTGGATACATCATATTTTTCTCGTCAGTTCTGATGTTTTACGCAATTGGCTCAGGTGCCCAGATCGCCGGAACGAGATTCGTCGACGAGGAAAGCTTTCCGACAGGCTGGACAAAGCCCGAAGTCGTGGTGAACAACGGCACCGTCGCCGTTACTCCTTCCGTCCCTAGCGATTTCAAGAAAACCGATCTGGGAGCCTCCCTTACCGTAAGAAGCGCCGATATCACGAAATATGAGAACATCCCCATCATAGAAAGATTGGACATGACCGACTGCCAGCAGTTGAAAAATGAGTTCATGTTCACGAAAATAGCCGATGCCCAGACTCCTTCCGGAGTGGAAATACGCGCCAGGGCCGTCGTTGGAGGAAAATCATTTGATCTGGTCTTCTATCCGGATGACATCATCTACTTGAAGGCCGTCCCCTACAGGATAAAGGATGTAAGAAGAGCTTATGAGCCGGAAAAGGACGAAACGGACAAGGTAAAGAAGAAGGATGACGTGAAGAAGGAAGTGAAGGCGGAAGAGGAACAGAAGGAGGCTGTCATCCTGCTGCCCGAGAAAGGCAAGGACACGCTGGTGGCCGAACTCGACAAGAATATCCTGCCTGCCTCGTACAAGATCAGATTTACGGACAAGTACAGCAAGAAGTCTTTCTTCGCGCCCTGTCCTGGTGTCATGAAGGTGCAGGATGTTGACGGCAAAGTCAGGGAAGTATTCAACCTTGCCGGTATTGAGAATAATATTCTTATTGTAAAGGATTCCGGCGGGAAGGTCTACAAATTCGCCAGGACAAAGGCAAAATGATTGCATATTTACATCCTTCCAGGGCAATATTCGCAACTGCCATGATCATTTTTTCATTGAGCCTGTGCTGTCTTTCCGCCGAAGAAGAATGGACGAAGGTAAAGAGGGATATACACAGGGATATGGGCAACAGGGATCTCATCGTGCAGCTCAAGGCGATTGAGAGGCTGACCGGACAGGACAATCTTGATGCCGCCAAATTCATAGTGGATCTTGCCGATAAGAAATCCGTGTCTCCGGCGCTAGTCGGAAGTGCTGCCGAAATCCTGAGCACATACAAGGATGAAGCCGTCCGCAAATATCTTGCCGAATACATCAGGAAGGGGATGCAGTGCCAGAAGTTCATTTTTGATGCTGTTTCAAAGATGGAGATACCCGAGACGAAACAGATATTCGTGGACATAGTGACTGGTCCCAGAAAAGGGAACAAAGACTACGATGAATATTATACGATGGCGGTAAAAGCGATGGGGAGTTTTCCTGATCAGGACGACTCCATGGTGACGCTGCTGATTTCAAAGCTCAATGAAAAGGAACCGCAGGCCGTGAGGAGAGCTGCTGCCGAGGCTCTCGGAGGAATAAAAAGCGACAAATGCCTGCCGGCTCTTGTTCAATATATTGGAGACCAGGTAATTTCAGAAACAGCGGTGGAATCTGCCGAAAGGATTGCCGGACAGGATTTCGGTACCGACCGTGACAAGTGGTTGAAATGGCTGGCGGGCCAGGGCAATAATGTCAAACTGGCATATCTCACCAGAGAGGAATATTCAAAGCTGAAGGAACAGAGGAAGAAGGAGGCGCTGAAAGAGGAACCAATCAGGGAAACTTCATTCTACGGGATCAAGCTCAAAGGACGGAACATATATTTCGTGCTGGACCGGAGCGGGAGCATGAACACAGTCGATGTTTCAGGTACGCGCCTGTCCCGCCTGAAGATGGAAATGACGAACATAGTGGAAAAGCTCGAGAATTCCGAGAAGAATTATAATTTCGGAGTTTATTTCTTCGGAGGGCTTCTGCGGTTTCCGATGGCCGGTGTCTGTTCGAACAAGTCCAAAAACATTGAAAGGCTGAAAAGATTCCTTGACGGTGTGGAAGGATACGGGAATACTCCGCTGAAGGCGGCTCTGACTTTTACTTTTGACGAGGTCGTGTCCAAGAATAACATAGACACGATATACTTGCTCAGCGACGGCGAACCGACTGACGCCTCTCCCGACGACATAGTCTCATTGGTCTGCGACAGGAACCTGGGCAGATATGTCAGGATCAATACGGTCAGCGTTGGTCAGGAATCAGACATGATGAAGAAAATCGCTGAAATCACCAGAGGCAGTTATGTGCACGTTCCATGAATTCTTCATTTCGGAGCGGGCTCGGTATCGTCTTTCAGGGGTTTGATTTCCACGGAGAATACATTTTCACCGATCTTGAAGGTGTCTCCTGTCTTCAATTCGTATTTTTTGTCCGCGATGAGGCGCAGCTCATTTATATAAGTTCCGTTGCTGCTGCCAAGGTCTGTCAGTTCCCCCTTGGGAGGATTTATGTCGAGCCTGCAATGGTGCCTTGAGACGGCCGGATCCATCTCCTTTGGTATTTTTATCATGCAATCGGTTCCGCGTCCGATGTTGACGACGGCAGGTTCGTCAATGCTGTATTTCTTGCCGGCCATAGGACCGCTGACGATCTTGAACACGAGCTTATATTTCAAAATAGTAAGTTGAGGTTTCATTTCATTGGATGAGAGTTCCGTGGCGGTTCCACTCAGCGGTGCGGAATTTGCGGCCGGGGCCGGAGACTGTTTTGGATCCGGGGCCGGAGGAGGAGCTTTAACAGGCGCCGGAGATGTTGGTGCGGGAGCCTGGGAAGGAGGCTTGGCCGTGGCGGAAGAACGGACCGGAGCTGGAACTGGTGTCAGGCGTACCCCGCATTCCTTGCAGAATTTTGAATCGTCGGGAATCTGGGTCTTGCACTTTTCGCAGATCATGATGACACCCTCCGTTTAGAGGCCCCTTTTGTTCTGGCCTATAATATACATCAAATTACGGCATGGACAATGATAAGGATGATTTGTATCGTGAAGAATAGGATCTGGTTAGGAGATTGTTAGAAATGCGTTAGGCGCTTGAACTCTTAAGTTTATGATGGCAGAATATGGACGGAACATATAATTATCAGGGTAGAATTCATGTCAAAAGGAAACATATTCGCGGTAGATGACGAGGAGGACATTCTCGAACTGCTGCGCATGAACCTTGAACGCGAAGGTTATAAGGTCACATGCATTGAGGCAGGCGAGGAGTGTGTCAAGAAGGCCAGGGAAAAGATTCCCGACCTGATTCTCCTTGATCTGATGCTGCCCGGCATTGACGGGCTGGATGTCTGCAAGATCCTTAAAAGCGAATCGAAGACGCGCCATATACCCATCATCATGATTACGGCTAAAGGGGAGGAGAGCGACATTGTCACAGGCCTTGAGCTTGGCGCGGACGACTATATCACCAAGCCTTTCAGCATGAAGGTTCTCATGGCGAGAGTCAAGTCCGTCCTCAGGAAAGGATCTGCTTCCGCGGAGACCGGTGCACAGGAAGTCATTAAAAGGAAAAATCTCATAATAGATCCCGGTCGCCGTGAAATTACTGTTGGCGGGAAGAAAGTTGAACTTACATTCACCGAATTTGAGATACTGCTTTTCCTGGCGAGAAGACCGGGCTGGGTGTTTACACGGAACCAGATAGTGAACGGAGTCAAGGGCGGAGGTTATCCGGTCACCGAAAGGGCTGTGGACGTCCAGATCGTCGGACTCAGGAAGAAGCTGGGTGCCGCCGCAGACGTGATTGACACGATAAGAGGAGTCGGATACAGGTTCAAGGACTAAAATATGCCGGTGGTCAAATGGCGAGAAAAACAATATTCTATCACATATTCCCCTTCTATCTCCTGGTGATATTCCTCACTCTCTGCTCGTCGGCATGGTTCACGACGGTCCTCCTGAAAAAATTCTATTTCAAGCACGTCCGGGAGGAGCTTGAGATCAGGTGTTCGCTCGTTGAAAAGGACGTGGCCGACCTTGTCGACTCGACCGATCCCGCCGGGCTTGATGCCTTCTGCAAGAAATTCTACAGGGACAACAAGTCCAGGCTGACAGTGATAGCGCCTGACGGGAAGGTGCTGGCTGATTCCTTGGAAGATCCGATGAAGATGGAAAATCACCTGGGGCGTGTCGAGATAGCAGAAGCCTTCAAAGGTGCGATAGGCCAGTCTGTACGCTATAGCCCGACTTTGCATCAGGACATGATGTATGTTGCGATGCCTCTGCCAGTCAAAGGCGGGAAAAAAGACGTCCTGAGGATATCCGTATCGGTGACGTTGATAGACAGTACGCTTTCAGAGATATATAAGAAAATAGTTATTACCGGACTTGTCATTGCCGCACTTGCCATCCTTATAGGGATAGTCATATCCCGCCGCATATCCAAGCCGATTCTGGAACTTGAGAAGGGCGCTGCGAATTTCGCAAAGGGGAATTTTACTAAAAAACTCGAGGTATCTGAAATTGACGAGATAGGTGAGCTTGCAGGTTCCATGAACTACATGGCAGAGGAACTCAACAGGAGGATGCGGGAAATAGTTGAACAGCACAACCGTCAGGAGGCCATCCTGTCGAGCATGGTGGAAGGGGTTGTCGCAGTTGACGCCGAAGGGCGCATAATAGGAATAAACCGTTCAGCCGGATCACTGCTCAAGACGGCGGAATCATACGAGGGCAAGCTGTTCCATGAGATCATTAGGAATGCGGCGCTGCAGAATTTCATAGATACAGTCCTCTCCGAGAAGAAGACCATAGAGAAGGAACTCAGTTTCTACGACGAGGATCACCGTCACCTGTATGTGCGGGGAACCGTGCTCCATGATCTGGATGGCGGATGCATAGGCGCGCTGCTTGTCATGAACGACATAACCCGGCTGAAAAAGCTTGAGAACATGAGGAGCGAGTTCGTGGCCAATGTCTCCCACGAGATAAAGACGCCCATTACCGCGATAAAGGCTTCGGTCGAGACACTGCTTGAAAGCGAACTGAAAAAGGAGGAGGTTGAAAACCTGCTCAAGATCATCGGAAGGCATACCGACAGGCTTACCTCCATCGTCGAGGACATACTCAGTCTTTCCAGGCTGGAACAGGGTAAGGGGCACGATGACACGAAATTTTCCGAAGAGCTTGTGGAGAAAGTCATTGAGGGCGCCATAGCCGACTGCAGGGAGAAGGCTGAACTAAAGGGTATAAGCTTCGTATTGAACTGCAACAGGGAGATTGTCGCGGCGATGAACAGTTCGCTCATGGAACAGGCGCTCGTCAACCTCCTGGATAACGCAATCAAATACAGCGAAGAGAAAAGTTCAGTGGAAATAGAATCCTACAAGGATGACGGAAGGATCCTCTTAAGCGTCAAGGATCACGGGCGTGGAATTCCCCAGGAGCATCTGCCGAGGATATTCGAGAGATTCTACCGCGTGGACAAGGCGCGCAGCAGGAAACTGGGCGGAACCGGCCTCGGGCTATCCATAGTCAAGCACATCGCCAATATCCATGGCGGCAAAGTCGAGGTCGAGAGCGTGGTCGGAAAAGGCAGCAAGTTTATAATAATACTACCAGGAGAAAAATGATCGTAGGATGATTTCGCACTTTTCTTGAACACCTGGTTCAACAGGATTAGATATCTTCTCGGTAAGGATTACTGGTCATTGTCCCTTTATCTGAAGACAAGGGTCAAGAATGTCCTCAAGTTCATCGGCAACTATGAACAGCTTGTGGTGCACGAAGTGAAGAAGGACAAGACCCTTGACACCGTGATCGTCGGGCACATCCACATGTCGGCCGACAAGGAAATTTCCGGGATACGGTATATGAACTGCGGCTGCTGGACGGAATTCTGTTCCGCTATAGTGGAGCATCAGGACGGACGGCTTGAATTGGTCACGGTTGATTAAGGGAGATATATCCCTGGCATCTTTGATTTATTTTCTCTTGTTGGAGTTCACAGCTTTAGCGTGCTCTTATTGCACATTCCTTACCATCAAGACACGCTAAAGCTGTGAACTCCAACAATGCATTGA
>JANYBI010000110.1 GCA_025360875.1 Lentisphaerota bacterium | reverse complement strand
GTAGGCGGATAATAGGCGAGCTGGGAATATGTCAGGCAGAGATTCTTGACAAAAAGCACGATATCGCTTACTGAAGCATTCTGAGCATTAGGCTGCCCCTGAACATTTTTTTCATCCTCAGCCATGATTCCCCTCAGGAATATTCATGTGTCTGGTATAATTTAACCTTCTCCCCTGCTCTTTTCAACACAAAACGTGATCTGTGCCATTACAGAGATCTCATTGCAATTCATATTTGCCCTTATTCCTTTAATTTTTTTATTTTTGCATTATATTAAAAACGTTAATTTTAATTTTGTTCCTGTAATACCGGGGGGTTCTAGTGTTTGAATTCATTGTGTTGATTTTCTTCGGATGCCTGTTTTTCTGGCTATGGATGCTGGTGGACTGGATCTACCATGAGCCAAACGGCAAAGACAAAGGTATATGGCTGTTCCTGCTCATCATGTTGAATATTGTAGGTGCCTTATTGTATCTCTGCCTAAGATACCGTGAAAACAGGAAAAAAATCAATCTTGCAGTTGCGCCCCAGGCAGAGTAAACCATAGATTGCCTCCAATCAAAGTCCCGGACAATTTGCACAACGGTAATTCCTGCCCTGTCCCGGTAACTTGGACCATTCCAGGTAATTTCTTGAAAATAAGGCAATTGCATACAAGGTATTGCCCAAATGAATGACACTTTAAGAAAAGAGGGAACGGTTGCATGCCGGATCCCTGGAAAAGCCCAAAAATGGGGTTTGTTCCATTCCCCAGTCGAAACGTTTACTGCTTCAAGAATTTCCGATGTCCTTCCAGCATTAAAGAAGGCTGAATATTTCCTTAAAAAGGGTTTATACGTTGCCGGCTTTATCTCATACGAGGCCGCCAAGGCTTTTGATCCTGCAAACAAGACACGCAAGCCGGGCGACTTCCCCATCCTATGGTTATCCTCCTACAAATACTTATCCGAATTCAAAATTCCCCGCAACTTCAAAACAGCCACAAAATTCGTGGAACTTCTTCCGTCAACAGAAAAACATCTATATCTGAAAAGCATCAGGAGAATAAAGAAATTCATTTGCGACGGCGACATCTATCAGGCAAATTACACATTCAGGATTATAGGGGAAGCTGTCGAAAATCCTGAACTTCTTTTCCTGAACCTTTCCGTATCCCATCCAGTACCTTATTCAGCATTTGTGAACACCGGCAAGCACAAAATAATTTCGAATTCACCTGAACTTTTCCTAGAGTCTTTTTCAGGTGGAATAATGAGCCTTCCCATGAAAGGCACGGCTAGCCGCGCCTTCTCATACGAGGAGGACAGGATAATCGCAAAAGAGCTATCGAAAGACATGAAAAACCGGGCTGAAAACATCATGATAGTAGACATGGTCCGAAACGATCTTGGTCGCATCTGCAGAACCGGATCTGTCAAATGTGCCCCTCTTTTCCATGTTGACACCTACCCGACAGTCCACCAGATGGTGAGCGGGGTCGGAGGACAGCTTAAGACCGGAATATCAATATCTGAAATTCTCGCCGCGACCTTTCCGCCCGCATCAATCACCGGAGCACCTAAAATCCGGGCAATGGAAATAATATCTGAACTTGAATCATCACCGAGAAAACTATATACCGGCACCATAGGGTGTTTCATGCCTAACGGCGATTTTTGCCTGAACGTAGCCATAAGGACCTTCATCTGTTCAGGCAGGAAGATCGAATTGGGCATCGGAAGCGGTATAGTCGCAGATTCCGAGCCAGGGAAAGAATATGATGAATGTCTGGTGAAAAGCGGATTTGCGAATTTCGCAAGACCGGAGTTTAAAATCCTTGAGACCATGATTTGGAAAAAAGGAAGGGGGTTCGCGTATCTCCGTGAACATCTTGAACGGGCGCGGAATTCGCAATCATATTTCGGCAGGAAATGGGATGAGGCAAAGACAAGCAAAGCCATGAGAAACCTCATGTCTTTGTTATCAGGAAGTAAAATTAGCAAGGCAAGGGTCCGGCTACTGATATCTGAAGACGGGAAGACTGAAACTGAGCATGTGCCTCTTGAGAAGGCGGGCTGGGGAAAGAAGGTCTTGAACTTGAAGCTTTCACGGAAGAAAACTGATTCCAGGAATGTTTTCCTCTATCACAAGACAACGAACAGGAAATTCTATGATGACGAGTTCAGGAAGGCCCATGCCGATGGATTCGACGAAGTTATTTTCCGGAATGAGAAGAAGGAGATTACCGAGGGAGCTATTAGCAGCATCTTTATTTTAAAAAACGGCAAGTGGCTCACTCCTGTCCTGCACTGCGGACTTCTTCCGGGCATCTGGCGGGCAAGTATGATCCGCGAACTTCGCGCAGGAGAAAAGAAACTCACTTTGCGAGATCTCCATTCGGCAGAAAAGATCATGATTGGAAATTCCGTACGGGGCTTTGCTGAAGTCATATCAATAGATTGAAACTCCCGATAAAATCTCCAATGATAAAAACATAATTCTTATTAAGAGCAATTGATATTTCCCCATAATTGGTTATTATTCAAAGGATAATTGCCTATAATTAAACTTTAATAAATAAATCGGGGCCTAACCATGGCGGATGTGACACTTAAAGACATATGCAAGATTTATCCTGGGAATGTTAAAGCTGTCGACAATGTAAATCTATATATCAAGGACAGGGAATTCGTGGTTCTTGTCGGTCCATCTGGCTGCGGAAAATCCACAACTCTCCGAATGGTCGCAGGACTTGAGGAAATATCTTCCGGCACAGTAAGCATTGGCTCCAGAGTCGTAAACGATGTTCCTCCGAAAGACCGCGATATCGCAATGGTTTTTCAGAACTACGCTCTCTATCCGCACATGACCGTGTATGAGAATATGGCGTTCGGCCTCAAACTTCGCAAATTCAAGAAGGTCGATATTGACAAACGCGTCCAGGAAGCTGCTGAAATTCTCGGAATCAAGGAATATCTGCACCGGCGTCCCAAGGCTCTTTCCGGCGGTCAGCGTCAGCGCGTAGCCGTAGGACGTGCAATAGTCCGCAAACCTGAAGCTTTCCTCTTTGACGAGCCACTCTCCAACCTCGACGCCAAAATGCGCGTTCAGATGAGGACAGAAATAAGCAAGCTGCACACCCGCCTTGAGACTACCATGATCTATGTCACACATGATCAGATCGAGGCCATGACAATGGCCGACAGGATAGTTGTAATGAAGGACGGGGTTGTGCAGCAGGTCGACACTCCTCTAAACGTCTATGACCGCCCTGCGAACATCTTCGTAGCCGGTTTCATCGGCACACCTCCGATGAACTTCTTCAGGGGCGTGATCGTCAGACAGGAAGGCAAGCTCCTCTTCAAGGAAGGCGGCACCCAGATCAAGCTGCCCGACGAATGGAAAGAATGCGCCGAACAGTATGTCGACAAGAAAATTGCGTTCGGAATCAGACCAGAGGACGTAGGTTCTCCTGAAGCCGAGAGCAAGCCGAATGCGCCAAAAGTAAAAGCCAAAGTCGAAGTCATAGAGCCGATGGGTGCGGAAACTTATCTCTATCTGAGCACCGGTGAACAATCGTTCATATCGCGAGTCGATGCTCACAGGAAGACGGCTGTCGGCGAAGATATCGAGCTGTCGATCCTGATGTCAAAGGCGCATATCTTCGATGCAGTATCTGAAAAGATCATCATATAGATATTGCGCCATTCATATGTTCTTTGAAAAGAGTTATTAATCTTCGGGGCAAGGTTATTCCTCCTTTGCGGGGATGATTCCTGACCGGCGGTAAAGTCCGCGACTCCCGTAAAAACGGGACTGACATGGTGGAACTCCATGACCGACAGTTAAGTCTGGATGAAAGAAGACAATATTTTCATGTTGTATTTTTTCACACCCCGGAACTTTTACCGGGGGTTTTTTTTGATATTGGACCAAATCTTAAAAGCATAAAG
>JANYBI010000061.1 GCA_025360875.1 Lentisphaerota bacterium | reverse complement strand
ACTAATCTTTGGCTTTTTATAAAGGCAAGAGCAAAGACAGCGCGGGTGATTTAACATTAAACGAGCGCATTCCATGAAGCCGCTTGATAGTTATAAACGAAAGGGAAGTATCATGATGAAGCTGAGACCTCTGACGATTGTTGCAGCGATTTCTGCACTGCTTGTCATGCTGGCTGCTATTTGCAAAGGGCTAGACTATTTTGGGGATATTGAAAAGAATCGGCTTGTCTTAAAACTCGAAAACCCCTCTGAAGATAAGGATATTATTCCAAACGGCATCAAATTCCCTTGTTATCTTGTACTTTGCGATGGCTGTCCAGTTATATCCAAGGATGCCAACGTGACTGAAAAAGAAGGCAAGGGAAAAGCTGGAAAACTCGATATCATCAACTTGATTGAGTTGCCGGATAAGAAGGATGCTCAGAAGCCAGACGCGACCCCAGGTGCATCCTTGGAGCAGAAGAAATCAAAGGTCAAACGTACGCAATATCTCCTGTTTGAGTTTTCCAAAGGCGGTTGGAACGCAGACAAATATGTTACTCTGATCAAGATTCCCTTCTCGGTGGACGAGAATGACAAGAAGCAAATGCTGGCGATAGCACCCGAAGGTACAATTGAAGTCCAGTGGCGCGATCCGATGAACGAGGCTGTTACTGTAGTTTCCTATTGGAGCGGTATGTCTCCGCCTTCTCCTGTCAAGGTGACAGTACTTGAAAGTACTCTTGGCTTTCAAAACAAACTCGGAGTGGAATAGCGCTGCATCAAACCAGCGAACTGTAAAACAACCTAGGCCAGAACAGTCTTATTGTTAGCCGAAGAAGAATACCTATGGCTTTCGAAATAAAGGTATGATATGGAAACAGTAAATATGAGAAATAAAAATACTTGCGTATTGCTTATGGTTCTGTCATTGTTTTTATCTCTTGCTGAGACATGCCTTGCTTCAGGCGGCAATCAACCGTTGGCTCAGGTTATTAACAAGGCGACATGGATCGTCAAGGCAAAAGTCGTCGAAGTGAAACCAGGAAGTGACAATTGGGGACATCTTCAGTTCAAGGTTGAAAAGGTAGAAGTGATTAAGGGCGATAGCAAAGACGCATCCTTACTCTTGAATTTCCAGGCTCAAGCAACTGCCAATGAAGTCGACGACGGAAATGGAGGGAAAATCAGAAAATGGTATATGCGTCCTCAATCTGGGCAAGAGTTAAATATAAAAAAAGATGAAACTTGGTTTTTCTTTTCCTCATCCTCAGAGAAAGATAAGAATGGATTAATTCAAATCTTCAGGGCCGAACCAGTTGAGCAAGAGCGTATAATCAAGGATTTGCTGAAAAACAAAGACAAGTAAGTCTAGGCAATTTCAAAATAGAGCATCAAGTCACGTTTGATCATCCTGCCAATCCTGTTATCCTGTCGAGATTTCCGTTTGAAAAATCCGGCATGAATTGTATCTTACGATTCCGTTTTTTTAACAGTAGATGACAAGAATGCATTCACAGGCAAGAGCCCGGCCATTCGGCGGGACATATGCCTGTGTTACATTGCTTCAAACAACAGGAATGAATAAATGAACAAGATATTGTTTTTGGATTTGCTTAAGATGCACGAGCCCATCAGGAAGGAACTTCATGATGCGGCGATTAAAGTCATAGATAGCGGGCATTACATCGGTGGCGAGGAACTCAAGGCTTTCGAAAAGGAAATGGGAGCCTGGCTTGGCGTTCAGAATCTCTGCGGTTGCGCCTGCGGGACAAGTGCGATATTCGCAGTTCTCAAGGCGATGGGGATAGGTGCCGGAGATGAAGTCATAACTACCGTCCATACTGCGATCGCCACTGCCGAAGCCATAACTCTCACAGGTGCCCAGGTCGTATTCTGCGATATCAGCGCCGACGGTTTCAACCTTGACCTCGACGAGGTTGAGAAAAAGATAAATTCCAAGACCAAGGCGATAATTGCCGTTCATCTTTACGGTCAGCCGGTCGATATGGACAGGGCGCTTGCAATCGCAAAGAAACATAAGCTTTTCCTCATCGAGGACTGTGCCCAGGCGCAGGGCGCGAAGTACAAGGGGAAGAAAGTCGGGACGATGGGCGATGCCGGAACATTCAGCTTCTTCCCGTCGAAGAATCTCGGCGGATTCGGGGACGGTGGCGCGATAACTGTCAAAGATCCCGCGCAGTTCCGCTTTGCCAAGATGTTTTCGAACCATGGCCGCGAGAGCAAATATGATCACGAGTTCGAGGGGATCAACAGCCGTCTGGACGCGTTGCAGGCAGCGCTTCTAAGGGTATGCCTGAAGAAGCTTGACGAGTGGAACATGGGGCGCAGGCAGGTTGCCGCCTGGTATAATGAAGGTCTCAAGGGAATCGCACAGGTCAAGACTCCGAAAGTACTTCCTGACACGGAGCCAGTCTATCATCTTTATGTTGTAATCGTTCCCGACAGGGAAGCGCTTGCAAAGCATCTCAAGGAAAAAGGAATTGAGACAGGAGTCCATTATCCGTGCTCGTTGAACGTCCAGCCTGCATATGCGCATCTGAAACAGGGCAAGGGACATTTCCCAAGAGCTGAAAAGGCCTGTGAGACAATGCTTTCGCTGCCGGTTTCCCCTTCACTCACAAAGGTGGAAATCGACTACGTATGCGAGGAAGTCAGGAAGTTTTATAAGTAATATAAATCCGTCAAAGCCTCGATAAGCTTTGACAGATTTATATAAGTGGAAAAAACACATTTTTTCGCTTGTTAAAACTGCAATTTATCATACATTAATTCTTCGCTGTTTTTATCCTAGGGGATAGAACCCTGAAACGAACCAGAAACATGGAGTATCAATAGTTTAACATGAGTGAAATAACGACAAGAGATTATCCGGTAAATATCGAAGATATAATGCACACTGCATATCTGCAGTATTCCCTGAGCGTGAATGTTGGACGAGCCATACCTGATGTGCGCGATGGCCTCAAGCCCGCAAACCGACGAATCCTCTATGCGATGCACAAGCTCGGACTTACAAAAGGCCACGCCTATACCAAGTGCGCCAAGGTCGTCGGTGAAGTCATTGGTAACTACCATCCGCACGGCGACGTCTCGGTCTATGAAACTCTCGTCCGCATGGCTCAGGATTTCTCGATGAGGGAGACGCTGATCGACGGCCAGGGTAACTTCGGCAGTATCGACGGCGATCCGCCAGCGGCATACAGGTATACGGAGTGCCGTCTCGAGCGCCTTGCCGAAGAGCTTCTTGTCGACATTGAGAAAAACACAGTCAACATGTCGCCGACATTCGATGAATCGACCATGGAGCCCGACGTGCTCCCGTCGAGCTTTCCGAACCTCCTCGTGAACGGTTCGACAGGAATCGGCGTAGGAATGGCTACGAACATGCCTCCGCACAACCTCGGGGAAATTATTGACGCGACAGTTCATCTTCTCGACAATCCGTCATGCCGCGTCGCGGATCTCCTGCAGTTCGTCAAAGGGCCTGATTTCCCGACGGCTGCAACAATCTGCGGAGTAGCTGAAATTAAAAGATACTATGAGACCGGCAGGGGCAGCATAAAGATCCGCGCAAGGGCCGAGATTGTCGATAATGACGGCAAGGAGCAGATCATAGTCACGGAAATTCCATATGCTGTCAACAAGGAGACTCTTGTCTTAAAAATAGCGGAACTTGTGAACGACAAGAGGATCACCGGGATATCGGGGCTCCGCGACGAGACGAGCAGGCGTTCAGGGATAAAGATCGTGATCGACATCAAACGTGGCGCGATGGCGACCATTGTGATGAACCAGCTGTACGCCCACACCCAGCTTGAAACCACGTTCGGATCGATATCCCTGGTCGTTGACAATAAGCGTCCAAGGATTCTTGATCTCCGCCAGCTCCTGCAGGCCTACATCGACCACCGCCTGGATGTCGTTACCAGGAGGACGAGGTTCGAGCTTGACAAGGCCGAGGCGAGGGCGCATATCCTCGAAGGACTACTCATTGCAGTCAAGAACATCGACGAGGTAGTGAAGATAATCCGCGCGTCCCGCACAAAGGAAATAGCAGGGACTACCCTGATGGCGAGGTTCAACCTCAGCCAGAGGCAGACCGACGCGATACTTGAAATGCGCCTGCACCAGCTGACCGGACTTGCGATAGAGGATCTCGAGTTGGAATACAACGAGCTCCAGAAGCTCATTTCATACCTTAAATCACTTCTTGCAAGCAGGGAACTGCGGCTCAACGTCATCAAGAACGAACTTCTCAAGATCAAGGAGAAGTATTCAAGCCCGAGGAAGACGGAGATAGCTCCTGATGAACGCGACCTCAACATCGAAGACCTCATAGCGCGGCATTCATGCGTCATCACCGTCTCCAGCACCGGATACATCAAGCGCGTGCCGGCGAACACATACGATTCACAGCACCGCGGCGGAAAAGGCGTCAAGGGAATGGAGACCAAGGAGGAGGATTTCGTAGAACATCTCTTCAATGCGCATAGCCATGACATAATATTCTTCGTGACCGACAAGGGTGTCATGCACTGGCTCAATGTATATGAGATTCCTGAAGGGACCAGGCTAGGAAAGGGCAAGGCGATCGTCAACATGATAAAGATCGAGCCCGGCGAACAGATCCGTGCAATGCTCACAGTGCCGAAGGAGGATGTCGAACGAGACGACCTCTATATCGTCATGGCGACCAAGTTCGGTGTTGTCAAGAAGACCAGGATCTCCGCTTACAAGAACCTGAGGAAAGCCGGCATTAAGGCAATACTCATTGATGAGAAGGACGATCTGATCGAAGCGGTTGTTACCGATGGCAAGAAGGAAATAATTCTTTCGACCGCGCTAGGAATTGCGTGCAGGTTCACAGAAGACCAGATAAGGACAGTCGGCAGGACCGCGCGCGGTGTCACCGGAATGAGGTTCAAGCTCAAGGGCGACTATGTCGTCAGCATGGGTGCTGTTGATCCTGTTGAGGAAGTCGAGAGCGATGAGGAGGCCCAGTCGAAGGGCGGTCCGGAAATCCTCGTCGTGTCCAATGGCGGTCTCGGCAAGCGCAGTTTCGTAAGCCAGTACCGCAAGACGAAGAGGGGCGCGAAAGGCGTCCTGAACATCAAGCTCCGTGAGAAGGAAAAGGTTGTTGCGGCGCTCCAGGTCAAGAAGGGCGATGAGCTTTTGATTGTTACCGTAAGCGGCCAGACTGTCAGGACTCCTGCCGACGAAATCCGTACTGTTGGCAGGGCCTCAAAGGGTGTCAGGATCATGAATCTCGCCGAAGGCGACCTGATCAGCGGTGTCGTAATGCTCATGGAACCCAGGGAAGGCGACAATCCCGTGGACAATGGTGAGCCTGTTGCGATGAAGCCTGAAGAAATTGATGGCGGCGAGGCGACGACCGAAAAGGAGTGATGTTCCACCCCTTATGCGCTTCAAATTCAAAAACCATTCGATAGCCTGTACAGGCAAGCCCCATATTGTCGGCATTGTGAATGTTACCCCTGACTCCTTCAGCGATGGTGAGGAATACTATTCCAGGGAAAAGGCCGTCAACCACGCCCTGGCGCTTATAGCGGCAGGAGCTTCCATCATAGACATAGGCGGTGAATCGACCAGGCCCGGGGCGGAGCCTGTCGACGCCGAAGAGGAAATCCGGAGAGTGCTGCCGGTTGTCTGCGAACTTCGCAGGAAATGTCCGGAATCAGTGATAAGTGTCGACACCATGAAGAGCGAGGTCGCTGAGAAAGTTCTCAAGGCCGGTGCCGACATAATCAATGATGTGAGCGCGCTCAGGCATTCGCAGGACATGGCTGATATCATAGCCGAACATAAGGCCGGAGTTTTCCTCATGCACATGCGCGGAACTCCGAAAACAATGCAGTCGGAATTGCGTTATAAAAATCTCATAGGGGAAATCAATTCATTCCTGACCGATTCAATCAAGCGGGCTGTCGGTGCCGGAATAAGCAGGGAGAACATTGCGGTTGATCCCGGCATAGGCTTCGGGAAAAACAAGGAGCAGAATCTCCAGATATTGTCACAGATCGAGAAGTTCAGGGAGAATGGGCGGCCCATAATTGTCGGTCCGTCCAGGAAAAAATTCATAGGACAGGTGCTCGGAGGCTTGCCTCCCGAGGAAAGATTGTGGGGAACTGCCGGTGCGGTCGCATGGCTTTCCATGAAGAAGGTTGATTTCCTGAGGGTGCATGATGTCGGTGAAATTGCGCAGATGCTGAGGGTTATTTCTGAAATACAGGATCACTGCAGCGCATGAGGTAAATATTCACTGAACTATGTTCGTCCAGTGAATATTTACATCTGGGCTAATTTCAAAATTACGAAAAACGGTAGTTGCGGAAACAAGCCCGTTGGAGTTCACAACTTTAGTGTGTCTTTGCATTCAACAGGCTACACACGCTAAAGTCGAAGATCCCGACTCGACGATGTCGGGACAGCGCACTCCAACTTTGAAATCAGCTTGAAAGAGGCAATTTCGAAATTGTCTCAACTTTTGGAGATTCCCTAAATTTTTGAACGGGTATTTTTAAAATTGTGTTTCCGGGCTAGCTTAATCCTCGGAAAGAGGTTTTAGATGTTCGATTTCGCACCATATTTCAGCAATTTCTGGATATATCTCAGCTTCATGCTCGAGGTGCTGATCCTTGCTGTCATCATCTACTATGGCCTTTATTTCCTCCGTGGCACAAGGGCTGCAAACGTTCTTGCCGGAATCATAATCGCACTTCTTCTGCTGACTCTGGCGACTGATTTCCTCAAATTCGAGGTGATAACTGAAATTCTGAACGGGCTGTGGTTGATATTCCCGCTCGCAATCATCGTGATATTCCAGCCCGAGATCAGGAGGGCCTTCGCACAACTCGGTAGCAGCAGGCCTTTCACAAAAAGGCTGAAAAAGGAAGAGACGATAAATGAAGTGCTCCAGGCGGTGGAGTTCCTTTCCGTGCATAAGAGGGGGGCGCTGATCGTGTTCCAGAGACAGATCGGCATGAGGGCCCTTATAAGCAGCGGGATAAGGATAAACGCCAGGGTGAGCCATCAGCTGATCCAGACCATCTTCCATCCGAACACTCCGCTCCATGATGGAGCCATCGCCATTGAGGACAATGAGATCGTTGCCGCGCATATAATATTCCCCCTGACCCAGAGCGTCGCCCTTTCCGACTCGCTTGGCACTAGGCATCGGGCGGCCATAGGTGTCACCGAGGAGACCGACTCTGTGGCGGTCGTGGTTTCAGAGGAGACCGGTACAATAAGCATTGCATGCCGTGGCAACATAATAAGGAATATTTCCATGGAGAAGCTTGCCAGGTTCCTGCGTTCGCTCCTCATTCCATCACAGAACGACACGCTGAGGGACATCTTCGAGGATATGGCGGAAAATGATGAGATGTCGGGTTTTTCGGGAGGGACCAGAGATGAGTGACATGGACAGCTCGAAAAAATTCTCCTGGATTCCAGGAATCATCAGGCACGACTATCTGAGGAAGCTTATTGCACTTTGCTTCGCGCTTCTTGTCTGGTGGAAAGTCTCCATGCAGATCGGAATAGAGGAGATAATCAGGAATGTGCCAGTGAATATCGTGACCGATGAGAAGACAGCAATCCTCGATGAGGGCGTGAAATATGTCGATCTGACGGTGCGGGGCAGGTCGCAGAAGCGCCTCAATCTCCTGTCGCCAAATGATTTCAAGATGGAAATCCATATCGGCGAAAATTCATATGTTCCCGGAAAACCGATCAGCTTCAACATCATGAAGACCGCTTCAATGTCAAAACCCTTCGGAGTAAACGTCACCAAGATCACTCCGGACATCCAGACATTCAGATTTGACAGGAAAATTGTACGTGAGATGCCAGTCAATGCAAAGTTTACAGGCATTACATCGGAGGACTATGCATGCGGGGAAGTCAGGCTCATACCGGATAAGGTCATGGTGTCCGGGCCAGAAAGTGTTGTTAGCATGTTTGCCAGGGTCAATACCGAACCGATCTATCTGGATCAGAAGACAGTTGAGGATTTTGAATATGCCGTAAAGATATCTGAGCCGGGGAACAAAGTCGTCGTAACTCCGCAGAAGGTCAGCGCGCATGTGGAAATCTACAAGAAGTTTGACACGAGGACGTTCACAGGGCTGCCTGTTTCAGTCCTCAACCTGCCAGGTTCGGGATTGAACATAAGGAAGATATCGCCATCCAATGTCGATGTTACAGTCAATGGTGTAAAGAGCTCCATTGAAGTCATGAATGGCAGCGAAATATCCGCGTTTGTCGATGCCACGCCGGTAAAATCCACCGGAACCTGCAAGCTCAAGGTGCAATGCCATCCTAGCATTCCGGAAATCAAAATCAGCTCCATCTCGCCTGCTGAGCTTGAAATTGAAATCACAGGTGAGAAATAGGGCCTGCATACCATGGAAAGAAAACCTCCTGTCCGCGTCTGCGCCGCAGTGATCAGGGATGAAGGGAAGATCCTGATGTGTTCCCGCCCTCCCGGCAGCCATCTTGAAGGATTCTGGGAATTTCCAGGAGGGAAGGTCCATCCGGGCGAATCCGATGCGGAATGTCTTGTGCGTGAGATCAGGGAGGAACTTTCTGCGGAAATCATGGTGCTGGACCTGATTGGCAGGACAACTTATTCATATCCCGAAAAAGACGTGGAAATATTATTCTACAGGTCTTTTCTTTTACACGGAGCCCAGAAGATAAGGGCAACGGAAAAACAGGAAGTATTATGGGTCAAACTAGGCTCTCTTCCTGAAATGGAACTTGTTCCTGGCGATGTCGGTTTTGCCGGATGGCTGGCTTCTGGCGCAGAGAATTGAAAACAAAGCTCCTGCCTGGCAGTTTCCTATTCAACTTCAACTATCCTGGCTGCGAATTTCGCAAAGTCTTCAGGGAAGGGCGATTCGAAATCCATTTTTACGCCAGTCACAGGATGTGCTACGGACAGTTTCCATGCGTGCAGCATCTGTCTGGACGCTTCCAGTTTTTCTTTCCCCCCATAGACTTTGTCGCCTATTACAGGAAGATTCCTGTGGGCGAGATGTACTCTTATCTGATGTGTCCTGCCTGTTTCAATTTGAACATCCAGAAGTGAGACAGGTACTCCGTCAATCTCTCCGGATTTGATCACGGCATACCTGCTGATAGCGACCTTGCCTCCCTTTTCCACTACAGTGAATTTCTTCCTGTGGACGGGATGGCGTCCGATAAGCGTCATTATTTCCTTCTCATCCTCCTCATTGGGAACTCCATAAACGATGGCGGCGTAATGTTTCTCCACCTTCCTATATTGGAAAGCCGTTGACAGGGCGAACAGCGAAACGGGGTTTTTCGCGATGATAAGGCATCCTGAGGTGTCCTTGTCCAGACGGTGCACGATCCCGGGCCGTGAATCGTCTTCGAGTTTTTCCGCGAACTCCGCATCGTGTCCGAGAAGGGCGTTGACGATCGTGCCATCGTAGTTCCCTGGTGCGGGATGGACAACCATTCCAGCAGGCTTGTTTATCACAAGCATATCGTTGTCCTCGTATATTATATCAAGAGCGATCTTCTCGGCGGTAAGGGATCTCTCCTTCTGCACAGGGAAGTCGACAATGACCTTGTCGCCGGTCGATACGGGATATTTCGGCTGCAGGCAGATTTTTCCGTTGCACGTTACCCTGCCATCCTTCATCAGTTTCTGGAGATAGGAGCGTGAATACGTCTTGAAGGACTCAGCCAGGAATCGGTCAATCCTGCTCTCGTGGAATTTTTCATCAACTGTTTTTTCATCCATTTTTCTGTTCCTGTGCTGCTGGTGATTTTCTTATTGTATAGATTAGGAATGCGATACCTGCCAATGCTATGAAGAACCCTATCGACTGTGAAACTGTGAATTTGCCAAGGATGAACTGGTGGTGATCCCCCCGCAATGATTCAATGGTGAATCTGCCTATGCCATAACATATGAGATAGGCGGCGGCCGTCTGCCCGGGACGCGTCCTCTTGAGCAGGAGCAGGAGGATACCTGCGAGCATCAGGTTGAATATGGACTCGTAAATCTGTACCGGATGAATGGACTGTCCGGGAAATGCCTCGGCTGGCGCGGAGCCTTGCGGGAAATTGACTGCCCATGGCAGGTTGGACGGCTTCCCATAGCAGCATCCGTTCATGAAACAGCCTATCCTGCCGAAAAAATGACCTATGGCGAGAGCGGGACCGAATATGTCCAGGACCGTTAATAGATTGAGCTTCTTCCTCCAGCAGTAGAAAAGAAGAGTGCTGGTGGCGCAGATGAATCCGCCAAAGAAAACTAGGCCACCCTGGTCTATCCTTATGATGTTCAGGGGATTGTCGCGGTATACGTCCCGGAACTGGACCACATAGAATATCCTGGCGCCTACTATTGCTGAAATCATGCTGAACATCGCGATGTCCGTCACCTGCTCGGAATCCAGGCCTGCATGTTTCCGGTTCAACATCAGCAGGGATACGGCCGATATGAAGCCAAGCGCCGCCATTATGCCATACCAGTATATGGTTAACGGACCAACATGGAAAGCTATCGAATGCATTATTTAAATCTCATTTTTCTTGTCGGTTTGAATTATGCAATAAATAATATACTTTGTCTGGCTTCATTTTTTTAACTTTTACGGATTAATTTATGACAGAATTCCTAATCCAGTACATTGAGCTTGCGGCAAGGCATGCCCAGGTATGGGGTTTCGTGATGATCTTTGTCCTGATGGCGGTAGAAAGCTCCGTTTTTCCGCTTCCGAGCGAAGTAGTCATGATACCTGCCGGATTCCTGGCCTACAGGAACGGCCTGACATTCGGAGATCCTCTCACAGACTGCGCCATAGCCGTGGTCTGTGGAGCTTTCGGCTCCCTGGCAGGCGCATATTTCAACTATTACATGGCATTATGGCTCGGTCGTCCATTCCTCCATAAATATGGGAAATATTTCTTTCTGCCCCCGGACAAGCTCGAACGCTGCGAGGAGGTCTTCAGGGAATATGGCGAGGTTACAACTTTCGTATGCAGGCTGATTCCGGCAATAAGACATCTGATCTCGCTCCCTGCAGGTCTTTCAAGGATGAAGCATTTCAGGTTCTCATTCTTCACCGTCCTGGGAGCTGGAATCTGGTGCGCTATCCTTCTGGCAATCGGTTATTATCTCGGTTCGCTTTCCGCCGACATGACATACCGCGACCTGGTACACAAGGGAATCAAAATACTCCATGAGAATTATGTCTGGCTCTTCCTGGGAATTGCCTTAATAATCGGAGTTTATGCCTTTATCCATCATATGATAATGAAATCCTCAAAGCAAAAGAAAATTCAGCAACAATTCTGAATGCACTGGAAATAACAGCTTTATTAAGTTATTTTCTCAGCCTCTGAAAAAATACCCCGTGGTGTAATGGTAGCACAAGTGCCTTTGGCGCATTTAGTCAAGGTTCAAATCCTTGCGGGGTAGCCACTCATGAAATTAGACGTACCGGCGAGTGTGAGAAACGGCGGTCCGGCGTGAAATCAGATCTTCCGTCCGGCCTTGTCGACTTTCCTGCATCAGGACATTGGCTTCAACTTTTCTTCTTCTCAGTGGTATCAAATGAATGTTCGTAGCCTTTATGCTCAGTATCCTTAGACGCATCCGTAGTATCATCCTTAAGCAGATCGCTGTATTCAGGGTAGAGCTTCTTCAGGCATTCGGGGCAGATTCCATGGGTAAGGCTCTTCTTTGTCTCCTCGGAAAGGTACATTTCAATGGACTGCCATGATTTCATTTTCCGGGGATCCTGTTCAGGCTTCCTGATTTTCTTGCAGCTGGCGCAGATCGGCAGTATGGAACTCATGTACTTGATAGTGTTGATCGCGCACCTGAGGTGGTAGAGGTGTGCCAGAAGCGCTCCATATAGCACTGTAGTGACCATTGCGGTAATGGAGCCGACAATGATGTGTCCCGTGTCGAAATAGGGGATTTCGGGATGGAGCCATTTGTCAACCAGGGCATTTACGTTGCCCATGAAAATCACGATTGAAATATAGAACAGAATGATCAAGAACCTGCTTCTGCTTAATGCCGAGAGGTTGTACTTCAATATGAATTTCACTTGATCCTCCAGTTTCAGTTAATAGGTGCCGCCAAGCTTGGACGTTATAATATTTTCACCAGGTAGTTTCAAAGTTCCAACCGCTTCCCTCTTCTGAGCCTCTTCGATAATGGCTTTTGCCGCGGTTGCTCCGATACGGGTGGCGCCCCATGAACGTACTGCCAGCGTGTCGTCCAGGCTGCGGATTCCGCCAGCGGCCTTTATCTGGACATCGGGCGAGCAATGTTTCCTCATCAGCTTCAGATGATGCTCAGTGGCTCCATTGTAATTATAAAGGGCGTCCGGTTGTTTTACGAATCCATATCCTGTCGAAGTTTTTGCAAAGGCGACTTTCAGTGATGAGCATATTTCACAGAGACGGATAATGCGCCTGTCTTCAAGATAGTCATTCTCGAAAATAACCTTCAGGAGCGCCTTCCTTGAAATACAGGCATCATTGACCGCCTTGATATCTGCAGTCACAAAATCCCATTGTCCTCCAATGGCCTTGCCGACGTTTATGACCATGTCTATTTCCGTGGCGCCTTCCCGTATCGCAAGTTCCGTCTCCTGCACCTTGATGGCTGTCTGGCTGTTGCCGTGCGGAAATCCAATCACGGAACAGACTCCGACGCCAGAACCGTCCAATATCTCTTTTGCCATGGGTACGGAGTAGGGCTTCACACATGCCGTGGCTACTCTTAATTTTCTTGACAGTTCACATCCCTCCCTTATCTGCGCGTCTGTCATCGTAGGATGGAGCAGCGAGAGGTCTATCATTTTCGCTATCATTTCAGAAGTGATATTGCCATTCATGTTTTTTCCCGACGGCTGATTGCCTTTATTGCTGTTATCTCCAGATATCTTGCGGCATTTCTCATCGAGTCATCCGCGTTCTTAGCTTCCTTGCAGATTTGCCAGACTGAACCTATGCCGATTTTATTTAAGGATGAGAGATCTCTTCCGGCACATCCACATATCGCAATACACTGTACTCTATATTTCTTTGCGAGTTTCGCAACTCCTGCAGGCGCTTTTCCGTAGGCTGTCTGACTGTCAAGCTTTCCCTCTCCGGTGATCACGAGATCAGCGTCCTTGATCTTCGCCTCAAGATCCACAAGATCAAAAACAACATCTATCCCCTTTTTAAGCCTGGCTCCAAACAATCCGTAAAAACCTGCGCTTATTCCGCCTGCAGCCCCTCCGCCTTTGATCTTCCTGATATCCTTGTGAGCATATTTCCGTATGCAATCTGCGAAATTCGCAAGTCCTTTTTCGAGAAGTTTGACCTGTGACGGAGTCGCACCTTTCTGGGGGGCATAGACTGCGGCTGAGCCTTTCGGACCGAGCAATGGATTATCGACATCGCATATTATTTCTATTCCGGTCTGTTTGAAAAGTGAAGGGGCATTTGCATGATCGATATGTGAAATCCGTTCCAAATCGGCACCTTTCGGAATAGAAATTATATTTCCATGATTGTCAAAAAAAACAACTCCCAGTGCTGATGCGGCTCCGGCGCCACCGTCGCAGGTTGCGCTCCCGCCGATTCCGAGGATGATTTTCCTTGGCTCCAGTTTTAGGGCTCTGGCGATCAGCTGTCCTGTGCCATAAGTCGTGGTCTCCATTGGATTCCTGAGCTTCACCGGGAGCATCGCGAGCCCGGACGCAAGTGTCATTTCTATGAAAGCTGTTTTCTCCCTGGGCAACCAGCAGAATTCTGAAACTATCTTTTTCTTGCGCGGACCAAGGACTGGGCATTTAATGGTTTTGACACCAGGCAGGGATTTTACGACATCAAGCAGGCCGTCGCCACCGTCGGCTACAGGGCATGACAGGATTTCCGAATCCGGCAGGACATGCCTGATGCCGCATGAGATAGCTTTCGAAGCTTCTATGCAGGAGAGACTGCCTTTGAATGCGTTTACGGCAATTACAATTTTCATATTAACACCAGGCAACAAAGTTACAGAGGCACAAAGTTGAATAAATTACAGGACTTAATTAAAGCAATTATTCGAGTTAATTTCAAAACTAGGAATTCAGGAGTCAGAATCCAGGAGACAGAATTGAATTCAAATTCAGTTTTATTCTGAATTCTGACTTTTGAATTTACTTCGCACCGTCACTTCGTTCGGGTAGCTGACTACTTTTGAAATTGGCTCATCCCACAATCCAATCATCCAGCCAGCCATTCTTCAGGGTTTAGGATAACCCTTCAGCGCTTTCAGGGACTTCTTTATTTCAGTGTCAGGCATATGATAGTTGGTCAGCTTGCCGGCGAAATATTTCTCGTATCCTGCGAGATCCATCAGGCCGTGCCCGGACCAGCAGAGGAGGATGTTCTTTTCCTTTCCTTCCTCGTTCGCCTTGAGAGCCTCTTCTGCAGCTGCTGCGATGGCATGTGCAGTCTCAGGTGCAGGTATGAATCCTTCTGATCTTGCCCACATCACTCCGTACTTGTAGCAATCGAGCTGATTGACAGCCCGGGCTTCCATGAGCTTGTCTTCTAGAACCTGGCTTACAAGCGGTGCCAGTCCATGGTAGCGCAGTCCGCCAGCATGCATTGGGGCGGGCATGAATGTGTGACCGAGCGTATGCATGGGCATGAGCGGAGTCTTTTTCGAAATATCGCCGAAGTCATACAGGAACTGACCTTTGGTCATTGAAGGGCATGCGGTGGGTTCGACACCGACGATCCGGACTTTCTTGCCGTGAATCTTGTCGCAGACATACGGGAAGGCTATTCCTGCGAAGTTCGAACCGCCGCCTACGCAGCCGATGACAATGTCCGGGTAATCACCCGCTATCTTCATCTGTTTCTGCGCCTCAAGTCCGATGACCGTCTGATGCAGGCATACGAAGTTGAGTACGCTTCCCAATGAGTATCTGGTGTCCTTGGAGCTTATCGCGTCCTCTATGGCCTCGCTGATGGCTATGCCAAGACTTCCGGGAGTGTCCGGGAACTGTTTGAGAATTGAGCGTCCTACTTCTGTGTCGTTGCTCGGGCTGGGTACGCATTTCGCGCCCCAGGTCTCCATCATGACCTTCCTGAACGGCTTCTGTTCGAAGCTTATCCTGACCATGTAGACCTTTAATTCGAGTCCGAACATCTGGGTAGCCATGCTGAGGGCGCTTCCCCACTGTCCGGCACCTGTCTCGGTCGTCAGTCGTTTTATGCCTGCAACTTTATTATAGTATGCCTGGGGTATCGCCGAATTGGGCTTATGGCTTCCGGCCGGGGAGACACCTTCGTTCTTGTAATAGATCTTGCATTTTGTTCCAAGGGCCTTCTCGAAATTTACAGCCCTGTACAAGGGGGAGGGGCGCCATAGGGCGAGTTTTTCCATTACAGGTTCCGGGATCTTTATCCAACGCTCACGGCTGACTTCCTGTTCTATGAGATTCATCGGGAAGATGGGTTCGAGATCCTTGGCCTGGATCGGTTCCAATGTCCCCGGATGAAGCGGCGGTCTCATCGGATTTGGCAGATCCGCCTGTATGTTGTACCATTCCCTTGGTATTTCCTTTTCATCCAATACGATCTTGATTCTCTGTGTCATTTTCTATTCTCTCCATCATTTTGCTTCTTTCCCGCTTCGTCTTTCTTTTCAGCAGCAGGCTTCGCCGTCACCTTTTTGAGGTTGCAAGGATCCGCGAAAAACTCAGGGGTGTCGATATTCTTCATTATGAATGCCTGGAGCTCCTCGGTCGGAGCAGTGAATACGTCCTTGTCGTCACCGTCGCCAAGCTTCTCATGTTTCACGGCCTTCGGATCCTTCTGTATGATATCCTTGAGCTTGTTCGCGTTCAGGCATGCCATCTGCAGCGTCGGTTCTATCTGCTTGACAAGCATGAAACTGTGGGCAGGCACCAGGTGTGCCGCGTAGAATCCATTGAGCCCCTCCTGCTCGATTGGAAAGAAATCTATGAACATCTTGTCCTTTATTTTCAGCAGATGGACCGTGAACTCACCCTTCTTACCGTCTTCAGTGTATACAAGCTTGTATTCCTTGTCGCCGCTCTGGGAGAAAATCCAGGTGCTGTCCTGGTTGTCTCCGTCCTGCCATGTGCCGATGAGAGCTTTTTCGAAGACCAGATCCTTTTCCGTATAAAGCGGATGGAGCGATGGGATGCAGCCGACGACGATTGAGAGCCCGAAGATCAGGATCAGGATTTTCGTGATGTTCATGTTTCACCTCTTTAATTTACTTGTGCGGAAAATTGTATTTTAATCCACAGGCAAGATGCCTGTGTTACATTTTTATTGGTATAAATCTTTCCGTATCTGCGGAAAGATTTATTTCTCAACTTTGTTAAGTTCCTTTTCCTTATCCTTAGCCAGATCAAGTTTCCCGAAGGTGTCATTCTCCGGGAGCACCAGCATGAACTTGGATGTTTCATCAATCTGCATCTCGGCCTTTTCAATTTCAAAGTCGAGGATATGCCCGCCTGATTTCCTATCGGAGCTTATGAAATGCATGTGGAATCCGGGGACGTTAAGCCCTTTGGCTAATACCGGACAGAAAAAACCGACTGCCGTGCCTTCGACGTTCTCAAGATTGAACACCGGCTGGGATTTCACCACCTCGACGAGCATCGGGTACGGCTTTGCCTGTTTTGGGACACTGCGTGCCGATATTTTCCTGAATTTACCCTCGATCCTGATCGCATAGAAATAGTTTGGTGAATTGAACAGCGATGCCGATATCTGGTTGAACTTCATTCCCGGCTGCAGTTCAATGGTTCTCTCTTTTTCAAAGAAGGTCAGTGCGCAGAACGGGGTCGTTTCAGAATCGTCCACCTGTACAATTGTCCCGTCAGATTTTATCTTGTAGAAAACACCGTCAAGGACGATCATCTCCCCGTCGAGCTGGTCGAACGTCCCAATACCGAAATCGCCATGCCTTTTCAATTTCCGAATTTCGACAGAGCCATCATAGGAGGCGTTCAGCAGGCTCCATGACAAGGGCATCAGGCTCATGCTCAGCAACTCG
>JANYBI010000040.1 GCA_025360875.1 Lentisphaerota bacterium | reverse complement strand
TCCTGTGAATCTCCAGTTTGGCGCGCTCAGCAGCATCTACGGGACGGTTGTAACTTCAATCATAGCCATGCTCATAGCCGTGCCGCTGAGTTTTGTAATCGCCCTTTTTCTTGTTGAAATAGCAAGCCCCGGAATCAAGAGGATTGTGAGCCAGGCACTTGATCTGCTTGCAGCCATACCAAGCATCATCTACGGCATGTGGGGACTGTTTGTATTTGCTCCTTTCATGCAGGACCATATACAGCCATTTCTTGGCAAGTATTTTGGTTTTCTTCCGTTCTTCAAGGGGACTCCGATGGGGATTGGAATGCTCACATCCGGCCTTATTCTTGCACTGATGATACTTCCTTTCATAAGTGCGGTCATGCGGGACGTATTCCAGATGGTACCTCCTGTAGTAAAGGAGTCGGCGTACGGCGTCGGTTCGACAACCTGGGAGGTGTCATATCATGTCACCATGAAGTACGGCATGCAGGGGATTCTCGGTGCGGTATTCCTGGGGCTTGGACGAGCCATAGGGGAGACAATGGCTGTCACTTTCGTCATCGGTAACGCATATACTGTGAACGCCTCCCTCTTTGATCCCGCAACTACCATAGCTTCGACGCTGGCAAGCCAGTTCTCAGAGGCCGTCTCCCAGCCGGTTTTCAAAAGCACCCTTATGGAACTCGGGCTTGTGCTTTTCATAGTCACTTTCGGTATCCAGGTTGTTGCCCAGTGGTGGCTGAATAAAGTCAGACGCAGCGCTGGAGGAGGGCTGTGATATAAGAGAGGGAAGAAGTTCGAAAGTTCGGAAATGCGAAAGTTCGGGAGTTGAGTCTTGTTTGAAATTTGTGCTGAAAATGTAAGTGGAACATAAGATGAAAAAAAGACCGGTTTTTTTCAGAAAGGCGACTGACAGGATGGTGAAGGTCATTTCCGTCATGGCGGCGCTTGTCGGCATATTCTTCCTCTTCTGGATACTTTTCGTCGTAGTGATGAAAGGGTTTTCGTCATTCAATCTCAAGTTCTTCACGGATATAAGCCTCGACGGGGAGAAGGGTGGAATAGCAAATGCGCTTGTCGGCACTATTGTGATAACTATTACTTCTGTCATTCTTGGTGTGCCGGCCGGACTTCTCGGCGGGATATTCCTTTCCGAATACGGGAGGAACAGCAGAATCGGGGACATGATAAGATTTGCATCCAACGTCATGATGGGAATGCCGTCGATCATCATAGGACTTTTCGTCTATACGATAATTGTCTCCAATACTGGGACCTTCTCCGGTTTTTCAGGCGCCGTAGCCCTGGCGATCATAATGCTTCCGGTCGTCCTCAGGACAACGGAGGACATGCTTTCCATGGTGCCAAACTCGCTGCGCGAGGCGGCGATGGCCCTCGGGACTCCGCGCTGGAAAGTCACGCTGCATATCCTGTTCCGGGCGGCAAGGACGGGACTTATAACCGGCGTGCTTCTTGCGACGGCGAGGGTGAGCGGGGAAACGGCTCCCCTGCTGTTTACCTCGCTCAACAGTTATTACTGGCCTGCCGAACCATGCTGGCAGTTCTGGCATTTCTTCAGTTCGCCGACCGCAAATCTCACTGTGACAATAAATGATTATGCAATGTCGCCATACGCCGGTCTCAACAGTATCGCATGGGGTGCATCACTGCTTATAACGGCTGGAGTGCTGGCGTTGAACATAACAGCAAGGTTCCTATTTCGGGAGGTCAAAAAGTGAAGAATGAAATAAATGACAACGTGAAAATATCTGTGAGAGGGCTTAATTTCCATTATGGAACGAATCAGGCCCTGATAGACAACGATATCGATATCCTGAAGAACAAGGTGACGGCCGTGATAGGCCCTTCCGGCTGCGGCAAGTCAACGCACCTCAGGGTCTATAACAGGATTTTCGAGCTCTATAGGGATCAGAAGGCTTCAGGTACTGTGATGCTGGACGGGGAGAACATACTTTCCCCGGATGTCGACATACTGGAACTGCGCAGGAAGGTCGGGATGATTTTCCAGAAGCCGACGCCGTTTCCGATGTCGGTATATGAGAACATCGCCTATGGTCTCAGGCTCCATTTCAAACTTGGAAAGGGCGAGATCATGGACAAGGTAGAGAAATCCCTGCGTTCAGCGGCGCTCTGGGAAGAGGTGAAGGACAAGCTCGACAATCCGGGAATGGCGCTTTCCGGCGGACAGCAGCAGCGCCTGTGCATAGCCAGGGCGATAGCTGTGGAACCGGAGGTCATTCTCATGGATGAGCCCACATCCGCCATCGATCCGATCGGAACCGCCAAAATCGAGGATCTGGTAGGCGAACTCGAGAAGAAATTCACCATTGTAATAGTCACGCACAACATGCAGCAGGCGGCGAGGATTTCCGACTATACCGCTTTCTTCTTTGAAGGAAGGATAATCGAATACGGGGAGACTGAACAGATCTTCACGAAACCGCTGAACAAGAAGACGGAAGATTATATTACTGGAAGGTTCGGATAAATTTTCAACAGGTTGAAAATTTTAAAATTAACGGAGGTTAGATATGTCAGTAATTCTGAGCAAGGAGATAACAAGGCTTAAGAAGAAGATACTCCAGATGACTGCTATAGTGGAGGAAAGCGTCAGGAAGTCAGTGAGCGCGGTAAGGAATAAGAATGAGGCTCTGGCCGAAGAGGTCATACAGAAGGATGACGAGATCGATCTCATGGAGAATGATCTCGAGGAAGAATGCCTTAAGATACTTGCGCTCCATCAGCCGGTTGCGATTGATTTGCGCTATGTGGTGGTATGCCTGAAGATAAACAACGATCTGGAGCGGATCGGAGACCTCGCGGTAAACATCGCCGAAAGGGCCAAGGCTATTTCCAGGGATGAGGATGATTTCATACCTGATTCCATATCAGCTATGATCGAGAAGACGATTTGCATGTTCAAGCAGAGCCTGGATTCATTCATCGAGATGGATCTGAAGCTCGCCCGGGAAGTATCACACATGGATGATGAAGTTGACGAACTCAACCGCAACATGTACCAGGAGATCAGGGAAATGATCATGAAGGAACCCAGGAGAACAGGCTATCTCCTGCATGTACTCGGAGTTTCACGGCAGCTTGAACGCATCGGCGACTATGCGACGAATATTTCAGAGGACGTGATCTACATGATCGAAGGGAAGATCGTCAGGCACAGCAACAGCAAGTAAATTCCGGCTTATTTCTCTATTCCGATCTCGATATCGTCGAACCAGGCGCTTCCTTCACCAGTGATTCCCAGGGGAAGATTTATCTTGTCGGCGCCTGCGGGCAAGTCGATAACCTTGTCGAAATACGTCCAGTCAAGCTCATCCACGCCATCCTTGTAGAAGATGCTGCCCCATTTAAGCAGTTTCCAGGATGAGTCGTAGGCTCCGATACCGACGGAGCATTTCTTGAATCCCTTGTATTTCACCCAGCCTTTCACCCTGACTTTTTTGCCTGCTACGCCCTTTAACTCCTGGCTGACGCAGCCATCTACAAATCCGTTGTCCGAATCTATCCT
Organism: Lentisphaerota bacterium; assembly: GCA_025360875.1. Classification (GTDB taxonomy): domain Bacteria; phylum Verrucomicrobiota; class Lentisphaeria; order Victivallales; family GWF2-50-93; genus GWF2-50-93. Next base: position 1,542 of record JANYBI010000040.1, on the reverse strand, counting down.
GAGAGATGATGGAGGTGATTTGAATATCTTGAGATCCTTGGCGACCTTGAGACTGCCCTGGGACGTCCAGATGCCATTCCATTCCAATGGCTTGTCATATTTTTCGGGCATTGTGCTGTTGGCGGCAAGCACGGTTCCCTCCTTCTGGACCTCTTTTACGGTTTCTTTTGCTGTATCTTTTACTGTATCGGCAATCTGGATTTCCTTTTCTATGGAAACATCATCAACCCAGGCTCTTCCTTCGCCACTGATATTGATCAGCAGCCTGGTATTGGTGGAAGTCGGCGGGACATCTACTTCAACCGTATACGAAGTCCATTCCGTGGCGTCCCTGGCGTTTATGAGATTCTTCTGAAGTACCTGCTTCGATGAGCCGTCCATGCCGATCAGAGATAATGCGAAACCTGAAAATCCGGCATTCATGACCTTGCATGATATCTTGATTTTTTTCCCGGCGACATTCCTCAGCGTCTGGTATATGGATCCTGTAACAGGACCGTTGGTCGATTCAAGCCTGAGAGAGGCGGGACCGGTGTTGAATATTTTGCTGTCCCTGACCACTTCAAAGATTCCTTTTGAAACCCATTTGCCATCCCATCCCATCGGTCTGGATTCCCCTTCTGTCATGGAAGGGTTAGGGATCGTTATCCATACTGTATCCTTTGCAAGCATTTTCTTTGTCGTGTCGTCAAGCGTCTGCTTGAAGTCTGCCACGAGCGCCGGTTCCTTCATCTTCAGATATTCCATGAGATATCTCGAACCCAGGACCTCGACTGAGAATCCCGAAAAATTTACAATGTCGCCAAGATCCATCAGTCCTTCTGAACTTACTACGGAACAAGATGGTATCGCTTTTTTTGAGCCTGCCAGGAGTTCGTTGAACTTTTTCGCATTTGCTCCGAAACGTCCGATCTCACCGGCGATAAAAGGCAGATCAGGCTGGCCGATATCGGTGCGGATATCCTTGACCAGGGATTTGAGCTTGTCGACATAAGCAGGATCTGCGGATTCGCTTTCGCCCTGGTGCCAGAGAATCGCCTTCAATGTACCGCAGTTCGACCCTGTCTTAATTTTTTCCAGGACGCTGTCATAGTTTGATGTTCCATCGGGATTTGCAGTTCCCTTTGAAAGATCCTTCAGGAGCCTGCCGGCTTTAGCGCACTGGACGAGTCCGACAGTCACGCCGGGATGAAGTTCGGCATAGTAGCGGGCGAAAACCTGTCCAGGCCCCATTCCGGCCCCGTAGTTGACTACGGACGTGTTCCATCTCAGGTTATTGCCCAGGACCAGGACGTTGGGATTGGGTTTCATGTAATCAAAAAGTACGGGCGTGCCTGAGTTTGCCATGTTCGATTCACCAAGAAGTATGAAGACATGGAAGTTTTCCTTGTCGGCAGGAGCCTTTGCCTCCTGTCCATATCCGTGAATTGAGGAGAATATGGAAATCGCCGATAGGACAGAGATCAAAATTGTTTTTACGGACATTGCCATCCCCACTATGTTGATTCAACCCTAAGGCAGGCGTTTATGGGTGCCTTGGGG
>JANYBI010000029.1 GCA_025360875.1 Lentisphaerota bacterium | reverse complement strand
CACGGAATCCGGTATTCGAGAGTGTATCCCCTCTTATCATCGGCCATCAGATATTTCGCCTGGAACTTGTCCTTTGGTATGACGCCGAATTTTTCTGATCCGGGAGTGCTCTTGTAATCCATACCAGTCTGCACGACAAGCACCGGCTCCTGCCGGTCCGTGTAATTCCACATCGTGAGGTGGACCAAGCTGTTATTGTGTTCCTTTAGCCATGCGGCATCGGTCACGGGATATCCCTGGGCCGCATCAACACAAAGCCTGAACTGCAAGGCATCGCCATCCCAGCCCATGTCACCTTCGGTCTCAGGGGCGCGCTGGTTCTTCAGCGGTGTCGGGTCGCGTACTATGAGACCGATGTATAGGGCCTCTGAATCGTACATCAGTGCGAATTTCGCATTCTGGTTCTCCTTCGTCTCAGGCATGACATATGATTCGATCGCGCCTGACATGTCCCAGTCATCAAGCTTTCCGTCGATCACAACTTTGGCCGGTGCCGGCACGACATACATCTGCTTATGGAGACACCATCCGTTCTCCTCCTGTGCGGAAACCGCAATGGAAAGCCCCAACACCACTGCCGCAAGACAAATTATGCGCAAACCTTTCATGAGCTTTAGCCTTTCTCTTATTTTGAATTTACTTTTATTCAGCGAGTTTTATAATTGCGAAATCCGCAGGATTCTTTCCGTAGTTGATACCTGGCGTCCACTCAAGATAATTGAACCCCTTGCCTATCTGCGAATCCTTTTCGCCTATAACCAACGTGAAAGGAAATTCCTTGCCTTTCGAGGGGACGAAATCCGGAAGCCTGTTCCACGGGACCCCCACTTCATACAGACAGGTGCCTTTTTCCTTGTCGACCTTGCTCTTGAACTGCACATCGGGGCCTGTCAAATTCTTGTCCCTGTTGTAATAGTGGGCGATGTAGTCGCAATCCGGCCTGGCGCCGAATCCGAATTCATAACGTGTGGATTTCTTGCCGGCTTCCGACATGAAAAACGAGGTCATCAGTACATCTTCCGACCACAGCATCATTTCGTTAGCGTTCTGGATATGCTCATCATCCCTGACAAGTGCGGCGACATAGAAGGCAGTCTCATCCCATTTCAGGAAAATCTGCGCGCTCAGATCTGAGGGACCTCCCCATAGCAGTTTTTTGCCGGGAACGGCCGGATCATAGAAATGTATCTTGTCGAGTACGAAAGAAGTGGCATCCTTCCAGTCGTCAAGATTTCCTGAGAGCTGCGGTTTCACTGTGCTGTGCTTTACATCCAGATGAGGTTTTACTTCGAGAATCCTCGTTATTGTCAAAGGATACGGCCAGTTTTTATTCCAGCGCCATTTCATGGTTATTTCCGGACGCGACGACAAGGCGGCCGCATCCTTGATCGCGACCTGGAACTTGACCTGCTGCTTTTTCCCGGCTTCAACGGAGAATGGTGTTTCCGCAGGAGTTATTTCCCAGCCTGACGGACAATTCCAATTGATCGATCCGGAAAGTGTCTCCTTTCCGGAATTAGTGACCGTGACAACCGTTTCCTTGTCAATAAGAGTGGAATAATTGCTGTTGATATTAAGCGCTGTAACATTCATCTCCAGGTGCGACTGGTTCAATTCAGCATTCTCAAGCGCGTCGAAACGGGAAATCTTGTTCTGTGAAGGTTCAAGACGGAACAAGTGGGGCTTCGGGGTGTTCATGCCGTAGCATCGCTCCCTGGCATCGGAGATATCCTTGCGCGCAAGATCCATTGCCGAGATATCATCCTTTGTCGCCTTATCATTCGGAATCCCCGTCCCATCCGCCTTGCCGCTGTCGATGAACTTCCTCCAGAAACCCATTTCCTTGCCCTGCTTGTCATTGATCGCATCCATGACTGCCAGTGACTGTTCCATCATCGGAGTATTTTGATAACGGGACAAATTCACGCCCTGCGCGAGTTCCACAGATGAAATTTCTGCAATCCTGCGGTCGTCTATCTTAAGTACATAGGAAGGAGCGGTTAGCCCTGTGACCGTAAGCATGTCGGCGCTGAGGTTGTCGTCAAGCCTGACAAGAAACGCGAAAGGAACGGCTTCAGGCGGCGTGGGATATGGCAGGGATTCATCCTTGCGCTGGAAGCTGACGACATTGTCGGCAACTTTCAAGTCGCTTATGGCGCAACGTTCGCTTGCCTGGACTTTCACTTTCTCAGCGTCTATGACCGAACGCGACACCAGCGGATCCGCACCCATTCCCCGCAGCAGATGGAATGCGATCAAGGTCTGGCCCTCGCGCTGGGGATGGACGCCGTCGCGGCTGAGGAGGAAAGTTTTTTCCGCGGCCACCTGCCCAAGCCCCATGCTCTGGCCGTAAAGGAGTCCGGTATCCACAAACGGAATATCCAATTTGCGTGCAAGCTTCCCCTCTTCATGCCCAAATGTAAGAATTGTGTAGGGATAAGTCTCCCTCGAAACCCAGCGCGTGTCCTTCGAAACTGCGAGTTCATTGGGGACCGGAGATGCGAGAAGTATGCGGATCTTGCTGTTCTTCTCTCTTGCCAGATTCATGCTGGCCTCGATGTTGGCCAGGAATTTTTCAAGCTGGCCGGATGCGAACTTCGCATATCCTCCGTCGTTGAAACCCATATTATAGGTAAGGACATCCGGCTTCTGGGCAATGGTATCGCGTTCGAACCGCGCCATGTTTCCGCTGTTGTCCCCGCTGAAGCCGCGGTTGAAGTATATATTGCGCCAGGCTGGATATCGGGTAAGTACATACGTCTCCACAAGCACGGGATAATATTGTGTATCGGTTATGCTGTCGCCATAGAACACGACCTTGTCGCCGTCGCGGATTAAAAATTCCCCTTCATTTTCCCCGCTGGAGGAAACCAGGCAGCTTGAAACTGCGATTGAAAATACGATGCTCTTTAGAATCATCCTCACCATTTCCATCTTTTTCATATTGCCTTCTCCAGTCAGATTGTTATTGTGCTCCGCCTATGTGAACTCCAACAGGCTCATTTGCAATCGTACGTTTTTAAACCAGCGCCTTGGCTTTAGCATCCTTCTCACCGCAGGAATTTCTCGGGTGCAATTCAAGCCTTATCAGAGCCTGCTTCCGGGGTCGCCCGTCTATCTGGTCCATCAGATCCCTGATGATGGAGGCGGCGGGTTCTTCAGGACTGAATTCTACAGTGGAGATTGGCACAGGAGAAAATATTTCGACGTCTTTCGCGCCCCATGACAATATGGCGACATCCTGCGGGATCCTCAGCCCTAATCCCAGCAGCGCCTTTACGGCTCCCTCGCATGCACGATCGTCAAATACGAACAATGCATCGGTTTTTGTCTTTCCTGAGCTGAATAGTTTCCTTGTGGTCTCGTAGCCGGCTGTTCTTCCCACCGCGGCCTCAGTGACATTGAATTTGCATCCATGCGGATTCTGTTTCGTCATGGCCTTGACGGCATCGGCGATGATCGAATCATAACCGTTGGTAAGGATCGTTATATTGCGGCGTCCAAGCCCCACAAGGTATCTGAGTCCAGTCAATGCGAATCCGAGATTGTCAAATTCCGCCGCCAGGGGAATGGTGGTATGGGGAATCTTACATGTGTTTTCCATCCACTTGAGCATAGGACCGGAATTGGACAATCCTACAATCGCCCTTAATTTCCCTTCCGCAATATCGGTGTCAAGCTCCCGCAGTACCCTGTCAAAACCATAATCCCCGAAACCGAGATAGGGCTTGCAGTTCCAGCCAACCTTGCCGGCCGCCTTCTCTATTTCATGGAACATCGCGTGCCAGAATGCGTGGTTCGGGTTCATCAGATCATCCATTCCGAAAACGACACCAAGCGTCTGGCACAGGGCTGAACTGCTGACGAGAGTACCCCTCTTCTGCGACCGTGTCAGCAGGCCCCTGCGTGTAAGCGCCACAAGACTTTTCTGGATGGTGTTCTTGGTGACCTTGAATTTCCTGGCAAGCTCCTCGGTGGTCTCGAGACGCTCGCC
>JANYBI010000013.1 GCA_025360875.1 Lentisphaerota bacterium | reverse complement strand
CCCTGTGCAACATGGATGATTTCGGGGCTCGATACCTTCACGCTTTCGCATTGTGGCTGATGTAGCACCTTTCCCAAGGCTTCGCATAATTGGTTGCCCTCTCATGCGCTCGGGTTAGTTCCGGACTGGTGGTTAGCCTTTGTCCGTGTCGGATTTACCGACAGATTTATATTAGCTGTGCTTGGCGCACTCATAAAATTCCTTTTAACTAGGAAGCCAATTCAAGAACATGCCTTACGTCATTGACTACTAACGAATACCCACAACTGAAGTTGTGTACTCCAACAATTCTCCATGCATGCGTTTGTCGTTAAGCCCGCAAGGGCTGTTATTTTTTCTTTTCCCCGGCATTGCCTTCTGAGCCTGAATCTTCTTCCGGAATATTGATCAGGGAATCAAGCCCTTCGAACGGTGTGAATATCGAAGGAAGCGGTTCGTCCTTCTGTCCGGCAAAATAACTTTCTGTCCGGACCTCGTGCTCGCTGTCATGGCAGTATATGCAGAGCAGTTCCCAGTTGCTGCCGTCCGGCGGGTTATGGTTGTGGTTTCCATCCTTGTGGTGGACTGTCAGCTGTACAAGCTTCCTTCCTGAAAACTCCCGGCCGCAGTGGCCGCATATGTGCGGGAAAATCCTGAGCGCAGTGTCCCTATAGCCGCTCTTCCTGGCCGTGGCGTCATGGACAATCTTTTTCAGCATTTCATCCCTTTTTGCGGGATCCATCGGGGCTTTTCTAGTAGTCATTTTCCCTCTTCATAAATAATTTTTCATGGTCATGAAAAATTATCAAAGATACATTTCAGCTGGAAGATTTCAATGGTTCAGGGGGTATTTGGATTCTAGGAATTTCAGATTTTCAGCTCGCTGCGGTTGATGATCATTTCCTGCCAGCTCTTTTCAAGGGTCGCAAACCGTGCCGACCAGCCTGATACGCGGACCGACAGGTTCGGATATTTCTCCGGATGTTCCTGGGCATCCCTGAGCATCGCCGTGTCAACAGCGTCAATCTGCATGAATATCCCGCCGAGCTGGACAAATGTCCTCATCATTCCGGCGAGTGCATTTAATCCTGATTCACCTTTCAAGGATGACGGCAGGATCTTGATGTCAAGCGCCGTGCCGCAGGGCAGCCTGGAGAAATCAATGGAACAGTGCGATTTAATGATGGCTGTCGGACCGCGCTTGTCTGTTCCGGGGGAAGGCGTGAAGTTCGATGCCAGGATATCCCCCTTTTTCGTACCAGATGCAGATGCGGTGCGGTCAGTGAGAAAAGCTTCGAGCTCGCGTCCGAAAGTGCTGATTCCGGCAGGATGAAGGATTCCGTTCCGGCAATGCACTTTCCCGACAAGACCGGTATATGTATTAAAGACTTTCCTCATCATCTCATCCGAATCCGCGGAATCATTCCCGAAGAAATCGAAGCGCGAACGTACCATCATGCGCAAATCCTCATGACCCTGCCAGTTGTTCCGCAGGATCTCCATGAATTCACTGAGCGTGAATTTCCTGTCCTCATACACCAGTTTTTTTATGACAAGCATGCTGTTGGCGACATCCGGAAGTCCGCCGGCATGCGGCGATCTGACCGTGTATTTCGGACCGAGATTGTGATAGGATCTGCCTTTCTCCATACATCCTTCTATCAGAAGATCAATAAGGACTGTGGGTCCGGAAGAACTGCGGGTCTGGCTGTTTATGATACCGTTTATGCATAAGGCGAGACGTTTTTCAAAGTCGGAATAAAGTTCATCGAATGTCCCGTAATCCACTGCATTTTTATTTACCGGTCCAAGGCCGAGAGCCTCCTGGAAAATCTTGAGGGTGTCAAACGGAATATAGCCAAAGGATGTCTTGCCGGGAACCAGTATCTCCCAGCATCCGTCATTGGCGAAATTTCTCGCCTCTTCAAGCGGATATCCGAATTTCACCAGGGATGGAATTATCCGGTCCTCATTGTAGACCGCTATGATTCCTCCGCCCAGGCGCTGGATCTCGGCGACCCTCAGGAGAAGTTTTTCAGGTGAATTTTTTGAGAGCCTGACGGCTATCGGGAAATCGCTGATATGCAGTTCCTCAACGACGTCAAGTACGAGATACGTGACTTCATTGGTGATGTCATTCCCTGATTCATCGACTCCTGCAAGCACTATGTTCTGGTAGAACTGCGCATCACCTCTGCCTATCTCGTCGGCAGTTATCCATTCGCATCCCTTGATCCAGAAATGCGCGACCAGCTCCCTGGCCTCGTCAATGCTTATCGTCCCTTCGGAAAGATCCCGCTTGAGATACGGGGCCAGCATCTTGTCAAATCTTCCGATCCCGCTCCAGTTCCCGCAGAGCCTCTGGAAATCCCAGAGCATCCAAAGGGACTGTACCGCCTCGCGGAAATTAGACGGGGGATTTTCAGGAATATTTTTCAGAGATTCGGCAATCTCCTTGTAGTTACTGCGGGTCTCGCCTTCGCTTTTTGACATGAGATCATCAAGAAGCTCAAGATACCTATGGTTCCAAATCTTCGCGGAGTCCAGGCATGATATCATGCATCTGAGAAGATCCTGACCGTCTTCGTCCAACCCTCCCCTGTCCAGGCGTTCCTTAATTTCCTTCCTTATCCCGCGGTATCCGATCGAAAGGGCTTTTTCAAATCCAAGTGTGGTATGGCTGACAGACGGCATGTTCAATACGGGAACATAATGAGATTTGGCGGTCTTCAATGTCGCGGCACCGGCAAGCTTTTCATCCTGTATTATCCTGAGCGGCGCATTTTCTGAAATGAGCCTGACAGCTTCCGCATAAAGCTGCGCCTGTGTCGGGGCTTTCAGATAGAACTCCGCTGGAATAGAACAGCTGTCATCAGCCATCGACCGGCCAATTTCTCCGGTGAGATATCTTGCCGCCAAGGCCCTGGTGGAATCGTTAAGCCGCTGCGGAACTTTTTCATACAGATGGAATGAGTACGTCTTGCCTTGTGTCGTGTTGCCAGATCCATGAGTGTCCATATATTATTCCTCTATGGTTTTTCTTATGGCTTATTATACGCAGCAGTATCACATTCTTCCATTAACAGACGTATTGATTGCATATACAGGACTATTGTTGTATGGTTTGAGCATACAAGGTAAATACAGATTTATCGTAACCGTTAAGTCGAACTTTCTGCCTCATGAGTAGGGCGGTTTTTAAACCGCCAACTAAGTGTCGGGTTAAAACCCGACATACTTTCAAGAACAAACAACCTCAATTCGCGAAGCTTGACGCTTACGATTTATCTTCCCGGAGACGGCAACACCTTCCGCATATCTTTCAACAGATCATAAAGCAATGGGAACATCTTCTGATATTGGTTTAATTTCTCACGGTATACCTTGTGTCTCCTCATGTCAGGATCGAATATTCTTTCCCTTTTCACAAAAAGTGAAACCGCCTCTGCCGGGGTTTTGAAGACACCTGAACTGATTCCGGCATTCATTGCAGCTCCCAAAACGCTTCCTTCGGTAATTCTGGGCCTTGCAAAAGGAACTCCGAAAATATCCGCCTTGATCTGGAGCCATTTGTCGGAGCGTGAACCGCCACCTGTCGCTATAAATTCATTCGTGTCGATTCCAAGCCCTCTGATCCCTTCAATGCTCTCGACAAAGTATAGCGTCACGCACTCCATAATCGACTTAAGTATTTCTCCACGGGAGGTGTCAGTCTTCAATCCCAGTATCGCGCCGGACGCGTCAGAGATGAAACCCGGGGAACCCGTCGTTTCAAAATAAGGGAGGACAAGAAGTTTTGTAGGCTCTTCAGGTATTTCCGTTTCAAGGACGGAGAATATCTTTTCAGAACCGTATTTCTTCAACTCCGCCGACGCAAAAGTTTCAGCGAACCATTTTGCCAGCGTCCCCGCCTGATTATATATGAACGATACATAAAGTCCTGGAACGAGATGATTTTCAGCGTTGAGCCCGAGCCTGAGCATTTCAGATGACGGCGGCATCCGGCTGAATGCCGGGGTGATGCACTCATAGCTCCCTATTCCGCAGATGGCGCTGCCCGCGCTGATGTTGCCACAGCCGAGAGAATTGCAGCACTGGTCATGGGCGCCTGCAACGATATCCACTCCTTCCGGCAGAGCCAGTTCCGAGGCGATCCTGTCTGACACTTTGCCTATTTTCGTCCCGCCAGGGACAATTTTTGCGAATTTCGCAGCGGGCAGTTCCGCCATATCCAGGAGTTTCTTCGACCAGTCTTGTTTTCCCATGTCAAAAAGAAGAGTCCTGTTCGCAAGGGAATTGCTTGTTACGGGATCCGCGCCAAGCAGGAAACATACGGCATCGGCCCATAGCAGGAAATAATCCGTCTTTTTAAAAAGCTCCGGATCATTGTCCCTGATCCAGAGGATTTTAGGAAGAGAATAGTTTGTGCCGAGAATATTCGGATTTATGGAATAAAATTTCTTCTGCCCGGGTGATTTCCTGAGTCTGTCAATATATTCGGCGCCTCGTATGTCGGAACATAGTATGCTGTTGCCGAGGATTTTCCTGTTCTTTGAGACAGGCACCACCGCTTCTCCCAGGGAACTCACGGAAAGGGCCCTTATCCTGTCCTTCTTTGATTTTGCCGCAACATCCCGTATGGTTTCCTTCACCATCTTCCATATCAGACTGCTGTCAAATTCGGCATATCCCGATTCCCTGCGGATGGTTGGATATGTCCTGTAGCTGCTGGAAATCAAGCTGCCGGACTCGCTGAAAACAGCAGCCTTGCATCCACCAGTGCCAATATCTATTCCAAGAAGGCTCATAAGCTTCTCCGTCCTCTATAGGTCACATCATATGTCCAGTGGATCCAGTGCCATGCAATCATACTTCAGATACCGTTTGAACGCCTCATGCACCATTTCGCCGACCTCTCCAAATGTGACGCTCACATGGTGGCGATAGCCTTCATATCCGACCATCTGGAGCTTCCTCTGGAGATCTGCGATTTTCGCAACTCCCGCGCATCCGAAGAATTCATCAGGTATTTTGTCATTGGTAAACTCTCCTTTCCCGAGGTAGAAGCAAAGTTTTCCGTCCAGTGTCTTAGCGCTTGAATAGGTCATTGCGGAAGGGGATATCCTTCCCGTGTTGCAGCCAAAACCGCATCCTGCCCCAAGCGCTTTTGCAAACATCGGATGATCAACTATAAGACCTTTTGCGGTCATCATTTTCTGAGGGACGGGCCCGCAATGGAAAAGTATGCACTTGTCCTCGGCTTCACCGTAATTATTATTCCAGTCAAGACAGGCTGCCGGATTTCCTGACGCCAGACTCAGCGCCCGCATGGCTATGGCATTGCAGACATCAAGTTCGCAGGCTGCGGGAAATTCCCTGTCATTCAGTTCGCTCAGGACAACGCATGGTGAAATTTTGAATTCCTTTTCTATCTCTATCCAGCAGCGGAGAGAAAGCGCATCAAGACCATATTCTCCTATGATATTGTCAAGAGTCACCGAAAGCTTCACCAGATTCTCAAAGGAATTTCCGGGAGTCCCCTTCCAGCATGTGTAGTTTTTAAGGACTTCGCATTTCCCCTTATATTTCGAACTTCCGGTTTTAATTTCACGCATACGCATGAAAACGTCGGAGAGATCCAGTGTCTCAGTCGTTATCCCGTATTTCTGGAGGGCAAGCTCGTCAAAACGGACTGTCTTGAAAGCTGTTGTCCTGGCTCCTATTGCGCCGACTGTCATTCTTTTCATTCCGTTGACCACACGGCAAACTCCGGCAAAATCCCGGATGTTTTTCTCAAAGGCCTTGGTTCCCGGATGGACCGTATGTGGCCTGAATGCCGAAAATGGGATCCCGTACTGGCAGAAGACATCCATCACCGAAAACTTCCCGCAGAAGGCGTCACGCCTGACTGCCATGTCCATCTTGTTTAGTTCATCGGGATATGCCTGGACAAGGATCGGAACTCCGGCGTCACGCACCGCCGAAACAGCTCCTGTCTCGTCTCCAAAATTTGGAAGGCAGATTATCACTCCGTCGAATTTCCCTTTGTTCCTCTCCAGGAATTTTGCGAACTTCGCACCTTCCGCCGGAGTTTCCACGGCGCCGAATCTCGTCTCGGCAGCAGGCATTGCAAGAACACCATATCCGAGCTTTTTCAAGGCTGCTGACAGGTCATTCCTTGCGCCTGCGACCAATGTCTCAGGGAAAAATCCGCGGTTTCCAAAAAACAGTGCAAACGTGCATTTTTTCATTTTCCTATATCCTCCTTATGTTAGGCGAGGCAATTTCAAAATTGCCTCTTTCGAGCTGATTTCAAAGTTGGTCCTCCGCAGGAGGATTAGCGTGTGTAACCTATTGTCGAAGATCCCGGCCCCGGAGGGCGTCGGGAAATTCAAAGACACACTAAAGTTGTGAACTCCAACGGGCTTGTTTCCGCAACTACCGTTTTTCGTATTTTTGAAATCAGCTCAGGCCAAGCAATTTTGCGGAACCAGCTATCTCCAATTCATCCCGTATTATCTTAAGGACCGTTTTATATACTTCCTCCTGCGCATGGGCGACTGAGACTGAAACCGCCTTTTCATAAGGCTGCCTTATTGCTGTGGCTATATTTATCTTGGCTATGCCTCGCCTTACCGATTCCCTTATGTATTCATTCTTAATGCCTGTCCCCCCGTGGAGGACAAGCGGGATTTTCACTACACGGCTGATTTCGCCGATCCTTTCCACATCGAGCTTGGCTTCAACTTTTGTCTGGGATCTTTTTGCCGCTGTAATTGCCCCATGGATATTGCCGGCGGCAACCGAGAGCCAGTCGACCCCTGTCTCCCTGACAAAAGTTTCAGCCTCCTTGACATCGGTGAATCCCTTGCCTGAAGCGAAAAGTTCCTCGTATGGCGGAAGCGGGCCCGTCTCATGTCCCATCACAGCGCCAAGCTCGCCTTCAACCGCAACGCCAGATTTTCTTGCGAGTCCTTTGATTTTTTCCGTGCACCTGATATTTTCAATAAGCGGCAGACGCGAGGCATCGACCATTACCGAATCGTATCCGAGATCTATGGCCCTGGAAATTATCTCCTGATACTCGACTTCAAGATTGTCTTCGTCAATGACTGGCACATGGTCGAGGTGAAGCCGGGTGTAGCGTTCGTCCTTGAGTCTCCGGTACTCACTGCAGATGTCTTCAAGACTTCCCGATTTGAACTTCGTCCATTCAAGCCTAGCGACCATGATCAGTCCGCAAGTCCCCGTATCAGCAAGCGCCCTGACGACCGGTTCCATCATAGGGAGATAAGGGATGTTGAATCCCGGAACAACAGTTTTTATTTTCAACGCATTTTGAACTATCCGTCTTGAATCAATCATTTTTTTCATTGTCATAGCTTTCAGTAATATTGTATTTTA
>JANYBI010000765.1 GCA_025360875.1 Lentisphaerota bacterium | reverse complement strand
ATGTTCTCCGAAACGCTCCGAACAGTCTGGACATGCTATCAGATGTATGCTTGGCGGAAAACACGTATACGCGGAAAAACCCTGCGCGATGTCGGAGAAGGAACTTGATGAAATAATCAAGACCTCGAAATCCACTGGCAGGATGTTCCATGAGATGGCCGGAACCGGGTTTGAACAGCCGTATCTTGCGATGCGCGAGATTGTGCTGTCAGGCAAAATCGGAACTGTGGTCCAGGTGCTCGCCCAGAAGTCATATCCTTATTATGATGCCCGTCCCCAGGACGAGAATATCGACGGCGGACTCATGCTGCAGGTCGGCATACATGCGATGCGGTTCATCGAGCATGTGGCTTGTGCGAAGATCGCAGACATCAAGGTCGAACAGACAAAACTCGGCAATCCGAAGGATGGCGATCTCCGCATGGCGGTCTCGTTCCTCATTAAACTTGAGAATGGCGGTGTCGCTTCGGCAGTCGTCAACTACCTGAATACCCGTGCATTTCCAAGCTGGGGCAACGACGCGGTCAGGATTTTCGGCACAGAAGGTTTTGTCGAGTCTGTGGATGGCGGAAAGAATACCAGGCTTGTCCTGAAGGAAAAGGATTGCGGCCCGATTGAGATCAAGGGCGAGTCTTTGGATTTCTTTGGTACGTTCGCGGCCTCGCTCCTGGGAAAAGCCAGCATGCCGCTGGGGCTTGAAGAAGAACTTCATCCGCTGAGAATGATGCTGCGTGCGAGAAAGTAGCAGCGAATTGCAAGGATGCCAGCGTTCCGCTGGCAATGCTGAGGTAGCACAGACATTCCTGTCTGTGTCTTCTGTTCATCTTTTGCCAACAGGCGCGATGTAGACCGTGAACTCCTGGTTTCCGTCAATCCCGAGAAGCTTGTCGCACGCGGCCTGGTCGTATGCGGCTATCGCGCATGTCCCCATACCAAGTGCCGTGGATGCAAGATAGAGGTTTTGGCAGACGTGGCCAGCGTCAACGGCAATGACCTTGTGGGCCGCCAAGTCATAGCGCCATTCCATGCGTGATGGAATCGCAGTCCAAAAGAATGTCACAGCGGCGTCGGCAACGAACATCTGCTCCAGGCAGGCGATTGCTGCCTTATGTCCGATCTGCCCATCAAGAACCAGTTCCTCCAGCTTACCGTCAAATGGCAGGAAGCGATACAGGCCGGATTGAAGACCTGCAACTCTTCTGACTGCCAAGTAGGTCTCAAATGAATGCCGTGCGCCCGCCGAAGGGACTGTACGGAGGGCACGCCCAGGGTTCAGTACCTTCCGGACACCTTGTGTTGCCCAGAGGAGTGCGGACAGTTCTTCCAGTGTCAACGGAGCCTCGCTGAAAGCACGAACACTTTCTCTTCGTGTGATCGCATCGCCAATGGACATGCGACCAAGTTTTGCCAAGGCGGCCGCCCCATCGGGGAGGCTGATTAGCGCACTGTCTGGCAGATATGGTTTCTGTAGATATGGCGCCGGTAAATTTAGGCTTTGGGCGGTACGCGAGAAATCGACCTGCTGGCGAATGGTGTCCTTCAGGAAAAAACGATTATCTTCAAAACGTTTGTCATCTTTTTGACTAGTTTTCATTGTCAAGCCTCCTTATAATTATTACCCGTATATCAGTTTACAGCGCTCCACTGTGCAATTCAATACTCAATGCCGTGCCGAAGGGAAGAACTACAGACAGGAATGTCTGTGTTACCTGGGAATTGCCGGCGAGACGTTTACCTGCCTGAGGAGCCTGTCGGACTTACAAATGAGCTCAGGAATGGCTGAATTTGTTCGTAGTAGCGCATGTTTGCGCGTTCTTCGGTCTTTTGAGATTCCGTTAAGAACGCTCGAACACGAGCTACTACAAGCGAAATACCTTAAGTCCGACAGGCTCCTATGGCAGCGCCTGAGGCGACCAGGGCCAGCGCTCCGAAAGGCAAACGCTAGATAACTGTGGTACATTCACTGCGGGCTATCCGGGAAGATGCTGGCGGTAAATGTGGAATCCGCTTTCAGTTTCCCGTTGAAGTCTATCAGTGCAAGGACGCCGGGGTATATGAAATTCTGGCGGTCGGTCTGCTGGAGATTCGTCCAATTCTGTTTGCCAACTGTTTCGGCGTTTACGACTGACATGTCGAAACCGATGAAATCCCTGTCAGACACATCGAAAAGATCCTGCAGGTTGGCATATCCGGAAAGCAGGAGTCCGACCTTGTAGCCATCGGCAGTTTTCTCCCCGTAGCTTGTCGCAATATTCGACATGTGCTTGCCCGACCATGGATGGAATCCGGGAGAGAAAGAAGGCTTGTCATGCGGCTTGAACCAGATTTGATATACATCTCCGTCGAAACCGAGCCCGCCCAGGCTGGAGCCTTTGCGTATGTCCAGATAGAGAGTAAGGGCATCGCCATTGCCCCATGGCCATTGGGCATCGGCGCTCTGGACTATTTCCTTCTTTTTCACGGAGGCTTCGAAGATCAGCCCCTTGCCATCTTTCCTGAAAAGATATGAGCAGACCTGGTTTCCTTTTGCATCCGCTATTGTTCCGGAAGCCACGCCATCCTTGCCATGGAGGACCATTTTCCGGAAGATGTCGACGATGAAGACCTGTCTAACGCCCTGGCTCTCAATGTCCATTACCAGTGTAGCTGCTTTCCCGTCGGCCTGCGGGAGGGAATCCTTTGGCAGCCTGAGCGTCCAGGCATCTTTGCCGGTCAGGTTCAGGGATTCAGTGCCTCTGGCATTTCCGAGACTCCAGGACAATTTGGCTGGAGCCTGCTTTGAAGCCGTGATCGAGAATCCGAGGGAATCGGAGTCGGCAGGTATGATGTTCGACGCAAGAGATATCCTGATATCTGAATCCTGCGTAGAAGGCGAAATGGCGCGTCCGCCCTCAAGAGGTCCGGCCAGGTTGAAATGCGTCCAGATGGAACGTGCCATCTGGTAATGTCCCCTGGCGCATGGATGGACGCCATCGGGGCGGAGCTGGGCGAATCGGGGAATCGAATCCTGGTAGTTTTCAAATTCCGATTGGACGGGAATGCAATATACGGACTCCTCTTTTGCAACCTCTTCGCAGGCCTTTCCCATTTCCTCAAGCAGCGGACGTGTGCCTTCGATCCTGAAACAGCTCAGTTCAGCGCTCTCATCGGTCAGCGTAGGCGTGAAGATGACGACTTCCTTGCCTTTTTCCTTGAGCGCGCGCACCAGCTTGACGAGATTCGCCTTGTATTCGGCGACCTTTGGAGCGCGCGGCATGCCTCTGACCCAGGAGGCGTTCATGGCATCGTTCATGCCCATCATTATTGTAACGACATTGGGATCGCCTTTTATGACTTCATCGATCTTGGTTCCGGCGAGCTGGAGACCGCTGTGTCCGTTGTT
>JANYBI010000604.1 GCA_025360875.1 Lentisphaerota bacterium | reverse complement strand
TTTCGGCCCGATGCTGTCGACCGGATTTTCGTCCTTGAGCCAGAGTATGCTGTTCATGGCTCCAAACGGCTTGACACATATCTTGCGTGTAATCTTCATGAATTCGGAAAAACTTATGAGCGGTTCCTCCATAAGGGAAGGATCCAATACCAGGGCCTGTTCGAGCTGAGACTGGATATCCATTGCCGGCCCAAAAACCTCGAAGACATAGTAAAGGGCGTTTTCCATCATAGAAACCCAGTTCTGAATATCAGCCAGCTGTTTCTGTTTTTCCGCTCCCGGCAGGATACTGAACCTGAATATTCCCTTGTCAGAACTTTCAACACTCACAAGCAACGCGTCTCCCATCTTTATAGAATGCTTCTTGTAAAACTCCTTCAAGTCGAAGACTTTCATGTTCAGCTTAGTCTTCCTGCCTGACTCATTACCAGTAGCCTGGGAGTTGTCACTGTCATTCTCGGAATAATACCTGAGCATCATCTCCGTTCCGAGCAGGAAATGATATTGCTCGAGGTCGCTCATCTTGTATTCCTTGAAAGACTTGATCTTGAATACGGTTTCAGTATCATCCGGTTTCAGGACTATCTCGAACGGGGGAATGTCGGGGTTCAGGAACGGAACAAACCTGTGGCCCGGGAAAAGTATCCCCCTGTCGATCTCGTCCTGGGTCGGGGCGATACAGAATTCAGCCTTATCAAAGAAGCTGTTTCTCGAAATATAGCTTTCGCGGAGTTCGCCCTCCTTGGTTATATCGAGGAGCGAATTGTCACTGGCAAGCAGCTTCTCTATTTCAGGGATTATCTCGACGGCATCAAGTTTTAACGACTCGGCGATATCACCTGCGGCATGTTCAGCAGTAAATGACTTGTCGGCACCAGCGATGAAATCCTTCAGCGCCTTTTCAACTTGCGTATTCAATTTTGTCTTTTTCATTTTTTAAGATTCTTATGTTTTTTGTCATTCAATTTTCAACCACAGAACACACGGATTACACAGAAAAGATATAAAACACGAAACACAAATATTGCCGGCGAGACCAGCCTTCGTCAGTAAACTTCGCCAAGGCATGCGCCGGCGCTCCATTAAATCAAAATTATAAAATACGCGAAGCGGATTTTATCAGCGAAGCGCCTTGATCATGTCGTCGACACGCCTCAGCTTGTCCTCATTCTCAGCAAGAAGTTTCTTTGTATCCTCGATCACCTTAGGAGGTGCCTTGCTGACAAACCTCTCATTTGAAAGCTTCGCTTTCGTGCCGGCGATCCAGCTTTCAAGCTCCTTCTTCTGCTTCTCAAGCTTTGCGAGTTCCGCAGCAACATCGACAAGCCCCTCGAGAGGCATGAATATGGTGCCCGCACCGGTGACAGCTGATGGTGCCGGGCCGGAAGCTTCGTAATTCGCATCTATGATCAGGCTTTCGGCACGGAGCAGCATCTCGATGGATGATTTCTGCTCCTGCAGGAATTTTTCTGTCACAGCATCGACCGGCTTAATGAAATATTTAATTTTCAGGGATGGTGCGATATTGCTTCCCACGCGGAGATTCCTGCCGGAGCTGATGATTGCGAATTTCGCAACAACTCGCTTTATCAACTCGTCGCTTATGCCAAGTTCTGCGAGTTTCGCAGGTTCCATCGGTTTAGGAAACTCAGCGAGCATGACGCTGGCGTCATCCTGCAGATATCCCAGCTGGTGCGCAAGTTCCTCGGTGACAAACGGCATGAACGGATGCAGGAGCTTGAGTATCGTGAACAAGGCATAGTCGAAAAGCCCGAGGACCCTGTCACGTTTCTCAGCGTTCTCCTTGTTAAAAAAAGTTTCCTTGGAAACTTCTATGTACCAGTCGCAAAACTCTCCCCAGACAAATTCGTAGAGCCCGTGGACAGCGTCATGGAACCTGAAATTCTCCAGGGAATCATTGACAGATGTAACAACCTGGCTGAGCCTGCCAAGCATCCACTTGTCATCCTGGGAAATATTTGTAGCATTCAAATTATCAAGATTCCCGGGCAACATGGAATCACCTTGCATTCTGCGGAAACGCGAGGCGTTCCAGAGCTTGTTGGCAAAATTCCTTCCGATCTCGCATTTCTCATTGCTGTAACGGATGTCCATGCCAAGCGGCGCTATATATATGATTGAGAAGCGCAGCGCATCTGCGCCATAGGTCTTTATCACGTCAAGCGGATCCGGTGAATTGCCAAGCGATTTGCTCAGCTTGCGTCCGAGCTCATCGCGGATGATGCTGGTGAAATATACGTTTTTAAATGGCAGAGCGCCTTTAAATTCATAGCCGGCCATGATCATCCTGGCAACCCAGAAGAAGATGATGTCGGGACCTGTCACCAGATCGCTTGTCGGATAGAAGAACTTCTGTTCCTTGGTGTCTTCGGGCCAGCCCATGATCGAGAAAGGCCAGAGCCAGGAACTGAACCAGGTGTCGAGGACGTCATTGTCCTGTACCCAGTTCTCCGGATCTTTCGGAGCTTCAATACCGACAAAGATCTTTCCAGTATTCTTATTGTACCAGGCCGGAATACGGTGGCCCCACCAGATCTGGCGGCTTATGCACCAGTCCTTGATGTTCTCCATCCAGTGGAAATATGTCTTGGTCCAGCGGTCAGGATAGAATTTGATCTCGCCTGAACGGATCGCCTGTATTGCGGGTTTCGCAAGTTCATCCATGCGCACGAACCACTGATCGCTGACACGGGGCTCGATTGGAACGTCGCCGCGTTCGGAATATCCGACACTGTGCATGTGGTCTTCAATCTTGATGACAAGCTTGGCGTCCTGCATGAGCTTGACGATCTTCTCGCGGCACTCGAAACGGTCGAGTCCGACAAACTCCTCGCCTGCGGCCTCGTTCATGGTCGC
>JANYBI010000701.1 GCA_025360875.1 Lentisphaerota bacterium | reverse complement strand
CAGCCTTGTTTCCTCGCTGTATTTTGCTGGTAACTTATGTTGCTGGTGTATTTCAAGATCCCGAAAATATGATAGAGGCGAGCCTGGATATAAACTTTCCGACAATCCCCTTGCAACGGACTTGGCGGAATATGCAAAAATGTGGATGCCTCTTGTGATCGGTTATTCATCAAATCAAGGAATTCATCTTAAATACAGCCAGGATGGAAAATACCTGCGCTGGACGGCGCATTGGAATTTGACCGCCGCTCCTTTGCTTGACAGACTTCAAGAAATAGCTGAAAAAAATTGGAGAACGCCATTAGTAAAGACTAAAGATGATGAGGTGAGGCTTTTGGATGCGTACAATCGTTTCCTTTGTAAAACCATTTCTGTAGACATTCTTAAATTGCCTAGTGACTTTAAAGAGGTTTATTTCAGGAATTGTATTAAAAAGGTTGAAGCATTCTGGAGAAATGTTAATTCTGAGACATTGAAAAGTGTCGACCGCCCCATAAATACAACGCTAAAGGAGCTTCATGATAAATACAGAGGAGATCCGATTGTGAAGGCATGTCTTCTAATGCCTCAACAAGCAATGCTTTTTCCGATTAATGCATCTGAGAGTTTTGAAAACGATGCAAATTTCCTTGTGCTTGACAAAGACAGGTTTGGCTGGCCCGTGGCAGTAGCCAGGAAGATTGGTGACGGTGGCGTTGTTTTCCTTCCCGCATCGGTTGACTGGGAAAGTTTGGAGGAAAAGCTTAATTATACAAAAAGACGATATCCGATATTGAGGGGCTGGGGTTTGCTGAAAAAGTCTTTCAGTTCTATTGAGCCATGCAGTGAATTGCCAGATAAACATACAGATAGCACTGGAAAAACCTACACGCTTCAAATTCTGCTGCCTCCGGATTTAGCGGCAAAAGATGCCCGATATTTTATCAAAAATATTAAAGTCAAGTTTGATGATGGTGACGCGAAGAATGTCGAGTTTGATATGCTTCTTAAGTTCCTTGTAATCTGGGTACATTCAATAACCGGAAAAGGCATTATGTTCTGCTCGGACAAAGTATGGGATAAAATGCCTGACAAAAAGAAATATGCAAAAGTAATGGCATTGAACTCCAATAATGGAAAAATTCCCGTTGCCATACAACTATTCTCCATTGTTGGCAAAAAACTGGAACCCAGCAGCTATTTCGACCGGATAGTAAGTGCAGTCCTCTTTGGAACACAGAGGTGGGACGAGGATGGCAGAAAGATTCTTGATGAGATATTTGTGCGTGACTCATGGGAGGACCAGCACAATGACAAGATCAGCTATTCCACACGTAAACTTAATCTGCGCCTAATTATTCCCGATGCCTTTTTTGATGAACTCCTGAAATATAAAAATGATATTGTAGAGCTTAAAACTGCTCCAAATGGCTTCCTCAAGGAATTGAAATCAGCCGTTAATCCTGCTTCGAAATAAGCTCGCGCATCGTCTGCGAGCAATTCCGATTATTCTATCTTTTTGAACTGAATACACGTATCCCTTTTCTTGCCTTGTTGCTTACAATCAGCCTTGTCTGTCCTCCAAAAACCGATGTGTGATAGCTATCACGCATCTATCACACGCTAGCACGTATCATATTGGTATTTAACATCTTGCAAGTATTAATATTTTACTGTAGACTTGGATTGCAGACAAAAACAGTTTGAAACAAAGGAGAAATTTAAATGGATCAGAAAAGTTCAAAGTTGATCGAGATTGTCGCTCGCGGCGACATTCCGTCCACCAAGATTGACGCGGCGCTGTCCGTCATTCTGAGTGAAGCAGCACCGGCAACTAGCGAGAAATTTTATAACGTACGCTCGGCCTGTGAATACATGGGCGGAATTTCGCGTGTCCATCTTTGGGTCCTGAGACGTAGGGGGTTGAAAACATTCAATGCCGGAGGTCGCGTCCTGCTGCGCAAGATAGATATGGATGAGTTCGTCATGGGAAAAAACAAATCAAGTGGGGGAGAAAGATGAACCAGGATTCCATAGACAATTTCAACTTACCGAGTTGTGAGGATAATTCAAGCCTGCGCTTTTACGAGGAAGCGCTGCAAGGACTGCCACCATCTGGATCTGGATGCCATCCGGAGTTGCTAAGCGTCGCCAACTATGGCCGCATGGCCGGATTGGCACCCGAACAGGTGTTTGTTGATATCATGAACAACTTGAAGCCAGGGAAGCGACGTGTCCCGGACTCTGAAATCAAAGACGCAATAGAAAAGGGCTTCGTTTCCCAGTTTGAAGTCAAAGAGCCTGCCTGTCCCGCTGCGCGCATTGATGGCGAACCGTTCTTCATGCAGGCTGTTGCTATCGGACGTAAGATATTTGCTGACCGTGGCACTTTAGTTGATTTATCCAGCATGCATCTGCCTGTGGCCCCTGTTGACCAGGCCGTCTTGTTCCTTGAGACAATGTATGCCCCTGATGAATATGTATATCTGGGCTGGCGGGAGGTGTATGATGAACCGATTGCGATGGGCAAGCTTGAAATCCAGGAATGCCTTGTCAAGCCTGCGGAGGATTGGATTGAGCATATCCGCAGTGGCGGCGCCGCGCTTCAGCATTGCAACAGCATCTGCTTAAATCCTTTGACTGGAGTTCGGGGCCTGAACAAGAAGGGCACGCCTTCATTCCGCGCCGATACATGTGTTTCAAGCTTCAGGTACGTGCTAGCCGAACTCGACTGCTATCCCAAAGGCTGGACTGATGAGGGCAAGCCTATTCCGAAACCTGACCAGGAGGCATTCTGGGCTGCGATGATCGCCAATGACGTCCCCGTCAGGTGCGTCATCGATTCCGGAAACAAGTCTTTGCATGCGTGGCTCCGGGTGGACTGCCGCGACTACGACGACTGGGTCCTTTCTGTAAAATGTGATCTCTTCCCGAACCTGCTTGTACCCCTGGGCGTTGACAAGGCCTGCTCGAATCCGTCGCGGCTGTCGAGGATGCCCGGCCACATCAGGAGCGAGACCGGCAAAATTCAGAAACTCCTATTCCTTGGAGGCGCACATGAGTAATGTAACAAACAAGATAGCAACAGCATTTGCCAAGATTGCGCCTGATGCCGTCAAGGAAGTCAAGTTCAAGCCTGTCAGCGCCACGTCACTGATGCAGGAAAACCTGCCTGATATTATTTGGTTTGTCTATGGCCTGATCACAGCCGGCCTCACTCTTCTTGTAGGGAAGCCTAAATCTGGTAAGTCCTTCCTTGCCCTAATGCTTGCCATACACATCGCGCTTGGCAAGGACCTCTGGGAAGGGCTCCGTGTCCGCAAATCTCGAGTATTATATCTTGCTTTCGAGGACTCTAGACGCCGTATAAAGGCACGTACGTTGCTCCTCGGGTATGATAGTGTTGAAGGTCTCGATTTCGACTTCCAGCTTCCCGACCCTGACCGTCGTACCGTTCTGATTGCGCTCAGGCGCTATTTCGAACAGCACAAGGACTGCAAAGTTGTTTTCATAGATACTCTTCAACGCATACGGCCACCGAGCAAGGCCGGTGCCGGCATGTACGAGTCCGACAGCAACTTCCTAGCTGAGCTACATGCACTCGCGCTCGAGTTCGATGTCGCAATGATATGCCTCCACCATGTGCGCAAGGCCACATCTAAGGATCCTTTCGAGATGGTCTCCGGTAGCAACGGTTTGACGGGAATCGCGGACTGTACAATGGTTGTCGAATCATCTCGTGGCACCGGGGAACGCACATTGCACATAACCGGCAGGGATGTTGCCGATATGTCTTTGGCCATGACTTTCGACAATGGCAGGTGGGATCTGCTCGGAGACGCGGCGCAGATCCGCATGAGCAAGGAACGCCAGCAAATTATTGATGTACTGAAGACCGCACCTGCTCCCATGACTCCGAAGCAGGTTGCCGATACCTTGGGCAAGAACCGCAGCAATGTTAATAAACTGCTGCTCAGG
>JANYBI010000694.1 GCA_025360875.1 Lentisphaerota bacterium | reverse complement strand
CATGTTTTCCGCAGATGCCAGCAAGACGCGAATCAAGCCGTTTGCACACGATATTGCTGATAGCCGGACTCGTCGGCGCGCCTTGTGGAAGCTTTTTCTGATAGCAGCAGAGGCCGGCAAGAAGAAGCGCCTTCTTCTTTTCCATCCCATATGCCTTGAACATCCCGGCAACACGTTTGAATGATATCGTACCGAAGAAATCCCTGATGTCCAACGACAGGACTACACGCTTTCCGACATGAGGACCGGCGGCAGTGAATATGGTCCTTCCTTTTACGAAGCCATGCGCAGCCGGATGAATCTCGATCTGCTCAAGGACTCTCAGCAATATCCTTCTCTGTATGAACTTGAGTATTGGTGCGGGAACAGATATGATCCTGGGTTCCTTACCTTCCCGGGGAATCTCCTTCTGCCTGTACATCTCTCCGGATTTTATTTTTTTCAGGACAAATCCGGCAAGCGAAGGATCTATTCTCAGCCAGTAGGGGAAGAGGGCGGCGGAAAATGTCAGCTGTTCCGGATCCTGCCTGCTCTTTTTCAACGCGGATGGAAGAATGAAGGTTTTCGGGATTTTTGATCCACGGACCGCAGAGCTGCCGGAATATGGCTGCCAGGGGCCCAGGATCTTTTCAATCTTCCTGGAATTGTATTTCTTGGCTTTCTTCCCGAACAGCCAGCCTAATATGCCCATATCAACCTTTTAGAATCGGTAAAAGCTCCAAATCTCAAATTCTAAAGTTCAAAATAGAAAACAAATCCAAGAACATGCCTTGCGGCATTGACTACGAACGGATTCAATTCGTTTGTAGTTAACGTCGCAAGACGTGCAATAAATTGCACTACTACGAACAGATTCCCCTGCTCGGCCAGAGATTCCCAATTGAATCAAACAGGTGACGGGACGGCATTTTTACTTGTCAAGCATATGGCGTAGCCATTTATAGTCCAAGGTGATTAAAAAGCATTTTTAATCACCTTGGACTAAGCCGGGTAGTGACGCAAGCGCGGCGAAACACCGCACACGATCTAAAACTATTGCCGTCCCGTCAAAAATAATTTATCATTGCAGTCGGTGAAAATCTCCTAGTTTACTGGCAAGCTCGGGAAATTCGCTGTAACTTCATATCTGAAAATCAAGAAATGCCGGCGAGACGCCGGCGCTCCACAAAAGGGCACATGTTCAAATTCGACAGAAAAACAGAGACTGCGCTTGTATATCTGATTCCGATTGCGGTTGCGATATTCGCAAGAGTCATCCTTTTTTCCAGCTGGTTGAAATCCCCTTTCAGATACTACCACGAGATCTCCGGACTCGACATGAAGACGGTCCTGAGTTTCGTGGATTCATTCGGCCGCGGCTGTTCCGAATTCTCCATTTACAAGCTGTTCGCATTGCTCTGTCTGAAATCAGGCGGGGGCGTGCCAGCAATAATTCTTGGCCAAATGATTCTGGGTATCGCAACTGTATTCCTGATAACATTCATAAGCCGCAGGATACTCAGGAACAATATTGCCGCAATGATATCCGGAATCCTGGCCGCACTCTACGCGCCAGCGCTTATGTATGAGAGCGTGACACTCATCGAGTCAGTATTTGTGTTCATATCAACGCTATCTCTCGCAATACTAGTTCTCCAGACCAAAAAACCAAGATACGGAACACTGCTGTTTATTGCAGGTGCTGCTGCCACCTTGCCATCGCTGGTAAGGTTTACAGGTGTATTCTGGACTTTGTTCGCGATCTGCTGGCTAATTCTGTCAAACTTCAGGAAAGCGCGAAGGAACGGGGGGACGAATACTTTCAAATGCATATATCTTCCGCTTGCAGGAGTCGCCGTCGTCCTGATATCGGTTTCAATTTTCAATCTCATGACGATTTCATCCCTGAACCCCCTGCCCGCACTGCCACGTTCCGCATATGCGATCCAGACAGGGGTTGAGATGAATTTCACAGGCGTACCGAGAACAACATGGCATGCCCCTCTCTCTATCGGCAACATTACTTCAAGAGCCGTCAACTATGCTGAAAAGTTCATATGCCTGTTCAAGGGCTTCGAGATACCTGACAACCTGAACTACTACTTTGTAAGGGAATTCCTGATTCCGTTGAAACAGTTGCCAGGCCCCCTGCTGCTCGTTCCTTTCGCAATCCTAGGCATGATATTGATTTTATACCGGCGCCGCCTCAGGGGCTTATCCATCCTGATGTTCATCTACCTGGTTTCATATGCCATCCCATGTACGGCATACATCCCTCTGGGACGATACAGGCTGATACTGCTTCCTGTCTTCTGCGTTTTCGCCGGATATGCCATAGTCTTCACTATCGTCAGCCTTCTGCATTTCAGAAAAAGACTTCTGGCTTTGCTCGTCATTGCAGTTGGATATTCCATACTTTTCACATTTGCCGGACCGAAAACGATTCCGTTGCGCGCGGAGGATTTTGTCGCCTATGGGAACGCCATGGAGATTTCCGGAAAATACGACAGCGGTGAGATTTCGACCGCATACAAGATCGCACACAATATCAATCCAGATTCAATTTCCGCGGCAATCCATCTTGCCAACAATCACATGAAGAACGCGGAATTCAGCGAGGCGGAAAAGGCGCTCAGGGACATTTACGTCTCCAACCCGCTCAATCCGACAATAGCCATCAGCTACGCATCATCACTTCTTGGCAGCGGCAAGGCGGAAAAGGCGGAAAAGGCGGAAAAGATATTGATGGGCATTACAGAACCTGACAGTCGTCCTAGCAAAGTGAACTATTATTATCAGCTTGGGGAAAGCCGCAGGATGCAGGAAAGAAAAACCGAAGCCTTACTTTGCTACAAACTGGCGCTGCACTACTCGGATTCCGACAGCCAGAAAAAGCTCATCGGAATGGCCATGGACAGGGTGAAATGAGGAGTCATATACCTCCGGCAGAGCCGGAGGCTTGAATTATGTTAGCCGCTCAAAGCGGCGCACCGCATTCACAGTCCATGATAAATTCCATACTCCTGCGGAGGACACTTTCCAAAATCCAAACAAGTTCCAAGTTTCAAATCCTAAACACGCAAACTAATCCTCCTTCGGAGGACCAACGACTATTTCCAAATTTTACCGTTACATGTCAAGTATATGTTGGAGTCCAAGCTTTAGCTTGTCTTCCATCCTAAATGCTTGGAACCTTAACAGCCAAAACAGCTAGCTCGCTATTTCCGCAAAAGTCAAATCCCGACGCAATACGGGGCCGGAATCTGCGACTTTGCTAGTCTCCCCAGCTGAGCTGGGGGTTTACCGTTAAATTATTTCATAAGCTTAGCGGCAATCTCTTCAGCTTGCCTGTAAGGCTCATCGAGCGGAGTCGATTTTTTCTCGTTATCGTAGAATGCGCGGATGAGATGCGACTCATTGAATCCGTTCCATTTGAAAAACTCGTTGTATCGGCAGAATACATCCGCGAAATGTTTCTTGTCTGCGTCACCCTGGCTAAGTATCATGACAACCTTCTTGCCTGGCGCCAAGCGGCTTTTGTAGTCCAGCGTAAGATAGCTGTAGGTCCTGTCGATGAAGCACTTCATCTGCCCGGATACATCTCCGAAGAATATCGGACTTGCAAGAACAACTACATCGGCAGACTTGACTTCCGAAAGGACTTCCGTCAAATCATCCTTTATCACGCATATTTCCGACTTGTCCTTGCATGCCATGCAGCTCTGGCAGCCTATATACTTGAGCTTGTTGAGGAAATATTTCGTGACAGAAACGCCCTTTGCCTCGGCCGCATCGCAAAGGCGAGCTGCGATCTTCGCACTGTTTCCCTCTTCACGCGGACTTCCAAGAATACATACGATTTTCATATTCACAATCTCCTTGTTTGATATCAAGAAAAGATCATCGCCTCAGAATTTTCTCCATCCACACATAGAAGACAGGCGTGATGTAAAGCGTCAGGAACTGTGAGAAGATAAGTCCGCCGACAACGGCAAGACCGAGTGGCTGGCGGGCCTCTCCTCCGGCGCCGAAGCCGATCGCGATCGGAATTCCTGTCATAAGCGCCGCCATGGTGGTCATCATGATCGGCCTGAACCTTATCATACAAGCCTCCACGATGGCGTCCTCCGCCGACTTGCCCTCGGTCCTTCTCGCATTGATCGCAAAGTCTATCATCATGATTCCATTCTTCTTCACGATTCCGACAAGCATTATGATTCCGACATATGCGTAAAGCGAAAGCGGCATGTTGAAAATAAAGAGAGTTATCAGCGCGCCAAATCCGGCGAATGGAAGCGCGGTAAGGATCGTTATCGGATGGAAGAAATCCTCGTACAGTATGCCGAGTATCAGATAGATTACGACTATTGTGATGATCAGCAGCCAGTGCATGCCCTTGAATGAATCTATGAATACCTTGGCCGTGCCCTGGAAACTGGAACTTATGGACGCCGGCATTTTCGGGTCAAGCTTCTCCTCTATGCTCGCCATCGCCCGGTCAAGGGCCGCTCCAGGTTTCAGATTGAACGAGATCGTCACAGAAAGTAGCTGTCCCGTATGGTTTACACTCATAGGACCGGGCTCCTGCTTTACCTTCACTATATCGCTCAACGGTACAAGCTGGCCAGTCCCGGAACGCACATAGAGCATTGTAAGCGAATCCGGGTCAAGCTGATATTCAGGCATAAGCTCCATCAGGACACGATACTGGTTGTCCGGAGCATAAATAGTGGAGATCTGCCTGGGGCCGAAAGCGCTGTAGAGGGCGCTCTCAATCTGTTCGGCGGATATTTTCAAGGTGGAAATCTTGTCGCGGTCAATATCAAGGTTCAGCTGCGGATTGGAAATCTGAAGATCGCTTGAGACATCCTGGATGCCCGGGATCTCATTGGCAAGCTGTTGTTCGGCAAAGACGCCGAACTTATAGAGCTCAGCGTCATTGAAGCCCTGTAACGTATACTGGTACTGCCCCTTTGAAGGCCTGCCGACCTGGATCTGGCTTGGTACCTGGAGGTAAGCCTTGAATCCCGGAACCTGGGCAAGCTTCGGCCTTATATCCTGTACGGTCTGAACCGCAGTCATCTTCCTTTCGGACCTTGGCTTGAGCCTTATCACGAACATTCCACCATTGGCGCTGCCGACTCCGCCTGCAACACCGGCACGCGACATGAAGCACTCTACGCCCGGATCCTTCTGGACGATTGCG
Organism: Lentisphaerota bacterium; assembly: GCA_025360875.1. Taxonomy (GTDB): domain Bacteria; phylum Verrucomicrobiota; class Lentisphaeria; order Victivallales; family GWF2-50-93; genus GWF2-50-93. Next base: position 1,013 of record JANYBI010000694.1, on the reverse strand, counting down.
GCTCCGGCTTCCTGATGCTCCTTCATCGATTCAAAGGAAATACCCTGGACTCCTTCTGTCTGTCCGAAGATGAGCCCCTGATCTTCGTCAGGAAGGAGGATCTTGGGAATATATTTGAAAAGGAACACGGTTGCGACAAGAACCAATATCGACAGGAACAGCACAAGCACTTTCTGTCTGATGACGATCCTCAGCGTCCGCTCGTAGAATTTAAGGAACCAGGTGTCCCTTCTTTCGTGGTGGACTGAGAACTTTCCGAGGAAGCGGCTGCTCATCATCGGAGTAAGCGAGAGCGCAACGACTCCGGAAACAAGCACGGCAACACCAATTGTCACAGCAAATTCGCGGAACAGCCTGCCGACGATACCTCCCATGAAGAGGACGGGTATGAATACTGCGGCAAGCGATACCGTCATTGAAATAATGGTGAAGCAGATCTCCTTCGAACCTTCGAGGGCGGCCTGAAAGGCAGGCTTGCCCATTTCAGTATGGCGGAAGATGTTTTCAAGCATGACAATCGCATCGTCTACGACGAAACCTATGGAAAGGGTAAGCGCCATCAGCGAGATATTGTCAATGTTGTAGCCAAGAAGATACATGACGACGAAAGTTCCGATGATTGACATTGGAAGAGTAAGGCTTGGAATGATTGTCGCCCTGATATTCCTGAGGAACAGCCAGATCACCGAGACGACCAGGATCAGCGACAGCAGCATGGTGAATTTCACATCCCTTACCGAATTGCGGATAGATTCCGAACGGTCGAAGAGCACTTCCATTTCGATGGATGCCGGAAGCTGCTTCTGCAGTATCGGAAGAAGCTCCTTTATGGACTGTGCGACTTTGACTGTATTTGTCCCCGGCTGCCTCTGGATGGCGAGAACTATCGATCTGGATGTTTTCTCAGGCGTGCAGAACCATGCGGCGACCTTGTCGCTCTCGACACTGTCCTCAACCCTGGCTATGTCTTCAAGCCTTACAGGCTGGCCATTCCTGTTTGTTATGATTATCGA
>JANYBI010000638.1 GCA_025360875.1 Lentisphaerota bacterium | reverse complement strand
CACGGAGAAGAACGGAATTGAGAAGTTCATCGACAGAGTGATCCTTAACAAATAGAGGAGGAAAAGTCGAAGGAGTTTCAATTTTTCGAACTTAGTTTTTGGAACACCCGTGCTGGCACAAAGAACCAACCCTCCGCGTGCTGGTACGGGTGTTCCTTCTTTTTATTTTTCCGGTTCCACGGAAAAAAATCCGAAGAGTTTGTGTTTCTGGACTATTCTCAGAATCTCAGACTGCCTGATGTTCCCTTTCTGCTGTTTCAATGCAGAATATGATTCCTCGAAAATTTCATTTTTCGCCCGCCAAGTCCCATTTTCTGTTTTAAAATAGCCTGAGGACGCATAAAGCTCCTCTACAATCCTCTTCCTGTTTTCCTCCTGGAACTTGTCGGCTCCGCTTTTGAAATTATTCCTGATTCCCTTTATTTTCTCCTGGGTCTTGAGGGTCGCCACATCGGAATCGAAGAGATATCTGAACTCATCGTATATGTCCCTGATGCTGTATTTGTCCGTGTCAACCAGGATGAAAATCCCTTCCTTGCCTTTGAATGTCCCCTTTACTGCCCCCTTCCTGTTTTTCGACATGAACTCGACCTGTTGCCCTACGCTGGCCTCCTTGAAAGTATTCATCGCATCATTTATCTGTTCGGCAATATTCTTCTGGTTGAACTTCTCGCCGGCAAGTATCCTGGCGGAATCCATGGCTTCCTTTGAAATCTGATCCGGAGTTTTAGAAGGAACCTTTACAGGATATTCCAGCTTTGCGGATCTCGCAGCTTCAATGCGTATCTCCTCGTCAGGCATGGCTTTGAGTTCTGACAGCTCCTTTTTCATCAGCATTTGTTCGTTCCTGTAGGCGCTTTTGAAATACTGGATGCCAAGCAGGACAACGATGATCAAGACGACAGGAATGATGACAATCCCGGCCAGGAATTTCAGTGCCGGCATAAAATGGGAATCTTGTTTCCTGCGGTTCGTGTTTAGAGTTTTTATTATTTTCTTTTCTGTCATTCTCAATTCGCCCCGATGGATGAAACAGGCAAGACGTTTCCATTGGAAACGCCTTGTTCCCTGGCAGTACCGTATCGCCTCACATAGTCAGTTATTTCAAAGGAACAACGGTGATTGAATATTTGACCGGCACTATAAGAGCCTTGACATCGGCATCCTTCTTAGCCTGTATCTTGGCCAGCTTATCTTTGAGAGTGTCGCATGCCGCTTTTAATTCGGCATCGTTCTTGATATTGTCGGAAATGCTGCGGAAATTGGTTATTATCCCCTTGATCATCTGAGTTTCGTAATTCTGCTTGTTACCAACTTCCTGCATTATCTTGCCGAAGTTCCCGTCAAAAGGGGTTTTTGGGAATTCCGCCGCAAGGTTTATGCCTGATTCAAGCTGCTCCTTTGTGAACTCCTTGGTTTCCGTACCCCAGGTCACTTTGGCCTTGGCGGCATCGAGATTCTTAACCTTGAGAGTGAACCTGTTAAGTTCCTGGTTGAAAGGGAAAAATGGCAGTATGCCTGCAGTGTTCTGGTCCGCACTGAAACAGAAAGGATATTTCTCGCTCTCAAGTTCTACTTTTCCAGCAGTTGCTGACAGCACTTTGTGCCCTTCGCTGGCTGTTGCGGAGCCATTCATGTCGATTGCGATCTCGCCGATGTTCCCATCGCATCCCAGGGCCTTCAGGAAAGCATATGCCATGATCAGATGGCCATTCGATCCGGGATGAACTCCGTCGCGTCCGCAGACATCATAGTCTTCGCCTTTTTCCTTCTTTGCCTTCGCCATAGCCTCAACCATGGGAGTATGGACATCTCCAAAAGTCAATTTCATTTCTCCGGCTAGCTTTTCATCGATTTCTCCGAGATGCTTTAGATTGTCGTTATATCCGTCCGCAGCAGATTTGTCACCGAAGGCTCCGGGACCCCTCTGGAAGTATTTCGTATCAACTGCCCCTGGTGAACCGACGACTATCTGGGAAACGCCCATCGCCTTCAGCTTCTCCAGGACAGAACGCATGGCTTTTTCATAATTCTTCCCTATGTCGTCAACATATGGGCGGTATCCCCCGTCATTCATGCCGTAGCACAGCGTGGCTATGGTCGGCTTGAAAGCGGAAAGATCATTATCGAGGCGGTTTGCGAATCCGCCGGCAGTCTCTCCGCTCCACCCGAACTGGAAAACTGAAATATCCTTGCGGCCTGTGCATGCCAGCAGATAAGTTTCCATGAACTTGGTATACATCTTCTGTTCCGTGATGGAGTCCCCGATTATCGAGATGCGTGAATCTTTTGGAAGTTTTGACTTTTCAGTCGACAGTTTCGTCTCTTGAGTCTGGCATGATGTCACCAGAAGCACGATTCCCAGGCCCAGGACTCTGAGAATTCCCCTGAAGCTTCTTCTCATAGTAAAAATCCTTTCATATGAGGTTTGGAAAATAAACAAGGAGAACTAACTTCTACCATACACTCAAAATAAGGATTTTAAATATGAATTCATTTCAAAAGACCACAGACGCCCTGATGAAACCGGGTTCTTTTGCAGTTGGCGCAAACTATTGGGCATCCCATGCCGGTACGAACATGTGGGCCGACTGGCGTCCCGAAGTCGTCGACAGGGATTTTAAGACATTGGCTGCCGCAGGTATCCAGGTTTTGCGTGTATTTCCACTATGGCCGGATTTTCAGCCGCTCACGATGCAGCGCGGCGGCGGAGGATGTCTCGCCGGACTCTTCTTCGGAGAAAAACCTCTTCCTGACACCGAGGCGGGAAAAGCCGGTGTCGATGAGATTATGATCCAGCGTTTTGAAAAATTCGCACAGCTTGCCGAAAAACACAATATCTCACTCATAGTCGGACTTGTGACAGGATGGATGAGCGGACGGCTTTTCGTTCCGCCGGCGTTTGAAAACCTTAATGTGCTGACGGATCATCTTGCAATAAAATGGCAGGTCAAATTTGTAAAATATTTCATAAGGGAACTCAAGGGGAATCCTGCGATAATCGCATGGGACTTGGGCAACGAATGCAACTGCATGGCCAATGCTCCGCGCACCGAGGACGCCTGGGCCTGGACATCCGCCATTTCGAACGCTATCA
>JANYBI010000629.1 GCA_025360875.1 Lentisphaerota bacterium | reverse complement strand
AACAACTCGGTTTTTGAAAGTGTTTAAAACGAGTTTGAATATCTTATCGGAAAGAGATCTGAATTTATAAGATAGGGCTCATCATATCTGTAGTTAGGGGAAGACAGGTCTAATTCCTCAAGGTATTCCGACGGATATATGCCAACCAGGCCGAAGAAGGTATGGGAAACGTTGCTGTGGGAGGTCTTATTCATGCTGTTAACCATGACCCTTTTCAATTCAGGATTTGTGGCTGAAAAACTATCATTGAAGAACATCACGGACGGAAGTTCTATCTCATATTTCGTAAATCCTCCTTCTCCGTGCCCGTAGTCATTGTCACCGAAGTCATTGAGATTTTCCCCGTGATCCGGCATATACCACACGCACGTCGGATAATCGGTGGAAATTACAATATTTGCAATATTGCTGAGCATCTGACTTGTATGGACAATGGAATTATCATATTTCTCAATTATTTGATCCGTACCTTTGGAGAGGTAGTCCGAGTATTTGAAATTATAATTGCTGAACGCCAAATGACTTCCTCTCAGATGAACGATGATGAACTTCTTTTGAATCGTCCTGTCGTTAAGTATATTCGTCAATGCTCCGTTTATCAGGGACAGGTCGTCGTCTGAATTGATGATTATGTTCTGGTCCGCGCCGATGAAGGTCTGGAAAATGTTGTTATATGTAGAGACAAAATAAACTTTGAAGGAAATATTGGCCAGGATCCTGGTGAAGCTCGGATAGTCGGGTATCTTTTGGAAATACTTCGACGGGATTACCGAGAAAATGCTCATGAGGGAAGGATAAGTGGTCTGTCCGGTGGAGGTGTAATCCTTGAAGAGGATGAAGTTCCTGGGATGCTCTCCAATGATTTTCTGCAGAAATATGTTCGTTTTCCTTCCGTAGCCGTACAACGAGCAATTTGCCCTTCTTTCCGTCTCTCCTACGATCAGGATGTAGTTGCCCACTTCATTCTTGAAATTAGGCTCTAGGGAACCGGTGAACCGGTATTCTTTTTTTGCCGTATCCTTCATGCGCGAAACGATACTGATGTAGGATCTGGAATCGTAGAGAACCGAGAAGGGATATGCCTTCATAAGGTTTTCCCGCATTGACAGGAAGACAAATAACGAAACAAGCACTGCGCCAACAAGAACAATCCTGGACTTGCCTTTTACCAGTATCTTCTTCTCATTCCTGTTTCCAATCATTATCACCCTGATGTAGAGGAGCAGGAATATCACCAGCGCTATCATTCCGGTTATCATCTTGGGGGACTTGATGAATCCGTGTATCGCCTCCGTCCGAGTGTTGAAGATGGCGATAATCGCGGTTGCGCCAATTGATCTGTGATAGATGGTGATATAGATTGAGAATATCATGGATGCGATAACAAGCGGGAATGAAAATATCAGCCTGACTCTGCTTGTTAAGAATACAGTAAGGACAACTGTAAAATAAATGAAAAATGAGATGATATATTCCTGGTCGGAGAAGAAGATGTACTGCATCATCGCCGGAAATGCGATGATTACGCTGTTTATAATAATACGCTGCCGCTTGCTCAGATGGAGCTTGTAAAGAATTGAACTTAGGATGTTTTCAAAATAATTCCATCCACGCCTGAATGCGCTTTTTCTGGTATTTTCCCCGGAGGGGTTTGAATCATTCATGTAATGTCAATGCGCTCTTGGCTTGAATTTGTTGACGGCTATGAAGACCGCGACTGAGATGATCGAGATGATCCATAGCGTTGGCATAAAAAATCCCAAGATGCAAAACATTATGGAAAAAGCTAGCGCCACTCCGCTCACCGAGGATATGAACGCGTTGGTGGAATTGGCCTTGCATTCAGGGCATATTTCCTCCTGAATGGGGATTTCCTTCTTGCATGATTTGCACTGCTTAGTTACGATGAACCTTGATGCCGTGGCCAAGTCGACTTCCCTTATAGCCTTCATGACTCGGGAGTCTTGGATCTTTCTTATAATTTTTGAATCCTTGTTCATATGACCTCGTTCCTGCTGGCTAATGGCTAAGGCTAATAGGAATCTTGATCCCGTTATATTGATAATATAGTCTTGAAACAGTGAAAAATCAAAGTTTGGGGAACTGCAAGCTTATCTAAACCATGTGGAATGACGGGATCCGCGATAAACTAAATTATAATGTCTCGGTCTTTTTTGCATTTCAGCTTGATGTTCCGCATGTTACGAATTAAGTTACGCGTCAAGTTTATATTTGGGGAATTTTTATAAAGGGATCTGCTGATGATTTATCAAAAAATATCCAGAATGTTTTCCACCGATATCGGGATTGATCTTGGAACGGCGACATGCCTTGTCTTCGTCCGCGACAAAGGAATTGTACTCTGCGAACCTTCAGTAGTCGCGATCATGGAAGGGACGAAGGAAATCCTTGCAGTTGGAAGCGAAGCCAAGAGGATGCTTGGGCGTACGCCAGGAAACATCCGTGCGATCCGTCCCATGAAGGACGGCGTCATAGCGGATTTCGAGATCACCGAGGAGATGCTCAGGTATTTCATACAGAAGGCCCGCCAGTTTGTTCCGAAACGCAGGAGAATTCTTTCACCCCATGTCCTGATCGCCGTGCCCTCAGGGATAACCGAAGTTGAAACAAGGGCCGTCAAGGACAGCGCGCAAAGGGCGGGAGCAGGGGACATCTATCTCATTGAAGAACCCATGGCTGCGGCCATCGGGGTAGGTCTGCCGGTCGCCGAACCGTCGGGAAGCATGATCGTGGACATAGGTGGAGGTACCACCGAGGTCGCCATAATTTCCCTTTCAGGAATAGTTGAATCAAGAAGCGTGCGTGTTGCCGGAGACGAGATGGATGCCGCGACAAGCCAGCACATGAAACGCGTCTACAATCTCATGATCGGTGAAAGAACCGCTGAAGATATCAAGATAAAGATCGGCAGCGCATATCCTCTTGCAGAAGAATCGGTCATGGAAGTGAAGGGAAGAGATCTCATTTCCGGTCTCCCTAAGACCATCAAAATTACGTCCCAGGAAATCAGGGCAGCGCTTCAGGAACCTCTTACAAGCATCGTTGAAGCTGTAAGGGTGACCCTTGAACGGTGTCCGCCCGAACTTGCGGCGGATCTCATCGACCGCGGGATTATGCTTGCGGGCGGAAGCTCGCAGCTCAGGGGGCTCGACAGGCTGATATCCGAGGAGACGGGTCTTCCGGTCTTTGTTTCCGAGGAACCTGCAAATGCGGTTGCGAACGGTACAGGCGTTGTACTGCAGGAGCTTGAGAGCATGACCAGGGCGCTTGCTGTTTCAGCTTCCCGATACCGTTCTAACTAGGCTTTTACCGGAACAGGTCCGATTTTAAAACACTCCGGCGTCTAATGAAAAAATGGCGTTATATAATCTTTCTGCTCCTTTCCGTCTCAATATCCGTATTTTCACAGGACGGGAATAATCAGTCTGGAACTGCTGGCGCCTCGATTGGCGCTGATGAAATCATAGGTCTTTCAGGACTCCAGCCCATGGTCGAATCGACCGCCGGTCTCACTTCTGCCGGAATGAAGAAATATTCCTGGAAACTTACCGAAACGGCTGCTGCAAAGTACGCTGATTCCGTTGACAAGGCCTACGGCAAGGATAAGATGTTCTCTGTTTTCAGGAAGGCGTTCACGGAAAAATTAAAGAGGGAGGATATTCCTGAAACCGAAAAGTGGCTTTCGAGTCCGCTTGGCAGGAAGATCACGGACATTGAGAAAAGATCCCTTACGCCTGAAGGGGCAAAGGAGTTCGAAAATTACATTCCAAAAGCCCTTGCGCTTGAAGAAAAGAGAAAAGCCCTTGTCAGGGAATTCCTGGAAGAGACCTCGGCCGAGGAGATGAGCGTTAAAATAATATGTGAACCTCTTGCGACGATGATGAATTCCCTGCGTGACACCCTCCCGGAAGACCTGAAGACGCCACAGGACAAGTTCGATGCCGATCTTGACGTAATTAAATCTGAGGCATTGCTGCGATACCGGTCCATTCTGCCTGTTTCAGTCGCGTTCACCTATAGGGAGCTGAGTGATGAAGAGTTTTCAAAGATGCTCGATTTCTACGGCACTGGTACAGGCAAAAACTTCAATTCGGCTGTCCTTGAAGCACTGGTCTCCTCCATGAATTCAGCTGGTGCGGAATGCGGAAAAGGCATGGCTGGGCTGCTGATTGACGCGAAGAAGCGACACGGAGAAAAAGAGGCGGGAAATAAAATTGGAGATCCGGAAAATCGGCGTAACGGATTATAAATATTTTCAGTCCTGAAAATATTTATTCAGCGTAGTAGTTCGGAGCTTCCTTGAGAATCTTGACATCATGCGGATGGGCTTCCCTGAGTCCTGCGCCGGTTATCCTTACAAATTGGGCCTTCTTCTGGAATTCCGGGATGTTTTTCGCGCCACAGTAGCCAAGTGCGTAACGGAGTCCTCCGGCGTACTGATGTATGACATCCTTCACTTCGCCGCGGAACAGGACAAGACCCTCGATTCCCTGTGGCACAAGCTGGTTTTCGTTGTCCACCTCGGACTGCCCATATCTTTCCCTGCTTCCCTTGCCTTTTTTCATCGCCTCAAGGCTTCCCATTCCCCTGTAGACCACGTACATCCTTCCCTGATGCCATGTCTTTTCGCCGGGGCTTTCATTGGTTCCTGCCAGGCCTGAACCCATCATCACCGTTGAGGCGCCGATCGCTATGGCTTTGGCGACATCGCCGGACTGCTTGATTCCTCCGTCGGCTATGATCGGTATTTCTAAGCCGACAGCCTTGAGTACATTGTATATGGCCGTCAGTTGAGGGATGCCTACTCCTGTCACCACCCTTGTGGTGCAGATTGAACCTGGTCCGATCCCGACCTTGATGGCGTCCGCCCCTGCGTCAAGAAGTGCTTTTGCAGCATCTCCGGTAGCTATGTTGCCTGCGACGACATCGATCTTGTCTCCATATGTCTTCCTGATCATCTTGACTGTCTCGATGACGCCCTTTGAATGGCCGTGCGCAGTGTCGATCACTATGGCGTCGACGCGGTTTTTCACAAGTGCTTCAGCTCTTGCCTCGTCATATGGGCCGATGGCGGCGGCCACTCTCAGCCTATGCTCCTTGTCGCGGTTATAGATGGGGGTCGTGTTCTCAATCAGTTCCTTGACATCATGGAAGCTGTATAGGCCTACAAGTACACCCTTTGAATTTGTGATGGGGAGTTTGCCGACCTTGTTGCTTACCATGATCTTGAATGCCTGATCAAGTGTCGTATGCTCCGGGGATGCAATCGGTTTTTTTGACATTACGTCGCGGATCTTGACGTTGTAGTCAGTGAGGAATTTTATGTCGCGGGCGGTGATGATTCCAGCCAGCTTGCCGTCCTTTTCGACTATCGGAAATCCTGAAAAAGTATATTTCATCTTCTTTTTCATGTTCATGATGTGCGCGATGGTCTGGTCGGGATAGAAGCAGACGGGATCCTCTATGAGCCCGTGGAGGTATGATTTGACTTTCCTCACTTCTTCGGCCTGCCGGTCCGGATCGAGGTTCTTATGGATCACTCCAATGCCTCCGAGAGTCGCCATCGCGATCGCCATCTTGCTTTCGGTGACAGTATCCATTGCTGCGCTGACAAAGGGCATGTTCAGGTTTATCCGCCTGGTGAACTTGGTAACGATATCCGTGTCGGCGGGCAGGAAGTCAGCGTAGCGGGTCACCAGGGAAACATCATCGAAAGTCAACCCCTCGTGAGGGTAGGCCCTGATGAATTCATCGATATGCTTATTTAACATTATAGTTTCTCCATGTTCTCATATGTTCACAATAAACTACGTTTAGCCGCGTAAGATACAGTAATTCAGCGCCATTTGCAAAATAAATTTCACGATTAGTCACAAGAGCCAATTTCAAAACTCATAAACCGTCCGCTGAAGATTTAAAGGAAATGGGATTGTCCGAAAAACATATAGAGCGTATATTATCCATGGAGATTACACATTAAAGAGTAAGAAAGATAATTCAGCATGCATTCTTCTGCTGTGACGGACAAATACCGGCCTGTGTTCCATTTTACCGCTTCAAAGGGATGGCTGAACGATCCCAACGGCATGGTCTTCTACAAGGGCCAGTACCACCTCTTCTTCCAGCACAACCCTTTCGGCACCGAATGGGGCAACATGACCTGGGGACATGCTGTCAGCACTGACCTTGTACACTGGAACCAGCTTCCAAACGCAATAGAGATTGATTCCCTCGGGCACATCTTTTCAGGAACGGCTGTCGTCGACTGGAGATGCATATCCGGATTCAGGACGGGATATGAAGATGTAATTGTCGCATTCTACACTGCGGAAGGGCAGTTGCTCGATCCGAAGAAGCCGACGACACAATGCGTTGCCTACAGCAACGATTGCGGCATGACCTGGGAGAAATATTCCGGTAACCCCATAATCGATCAGATCACCATTGGTAACAGGGATCCTAAGGTGTTCTGGCACGGACCCTCGAAACGATGGGTCATGGTCCTATATGTGCAGGAGAAAAAGAACGGTTCCGATGTCCACACCTTTAATTTTTTCAATTCGACTGACCTGAAGAAATGGGAACAGACAGGTTCAATCGACGGTTTCTACGAGTGCCCCGACCTCTTTGAACTGCCTGTCGATGATATTTCCAATGATAGCAGATGGATCCTTCTTGCCGCTGACGGCGGATATGTAATTGGAAATTTCGACGGAAAGACATTCTCTCCCGAATCATCAAAGATGCTCCTTGACCACGGGCGCAGCTTCTATGCCGCGCAGACTTTCAATGACATACCGGCAGTAGATGGCAGACGTATAATAATCGGATGGATGCGCGGAGGTAAATATCCTGAAATGCCCTTCAGCCAGCAGATGAGCTTCCCTTGTGAACTGACTTTAGGAAATAGGGAGTGGCACCTTTGCATGCTCAGGAGACCTGTCAGGGAAATCGAAAAACTCCGTGAGGAATGTCTTTTCAAAGGCAAGCTGGACCTCGGGATAGGAAACAATCCCTTCAACGGAATTACAGGAGATGCTTTCGAGCTGAAACTGGAGGGCCCATGCGTTTCCGCACAAGGCATTGCGTTAGGTTTCCATGGGCAGGAACTGAGCTACCAGCCTGCAATGGGGAAGCTGACCGTCTGCGGCAACAGCGTTTCAGTCGGAAAAAGCAGCCAGCTCGACATTACTGTCCTGATCGACAGGACCTCTGTCGAAATTTTTGCTGACGGTGGCGCAATATCGATGTCGGAATGCTTCGTTCCTGACGGCTCAGGCAAGATCTCCCTTATGTCTCTTGAGGGAGGATTGCCAGTCAAGGAATCCTGCCTGTACAGCCTTGCATGATCTGAAAGCGGCTGAAGCGGTTGAAATTGCTATTTTAGCTGATGTAAGAACACGGCACATCCCATCCTTTTTTTCATTCGAAAAAATACAAATTATTCTTTCAGTTTTTATTAGTTTTGAGAGCTTTCCGTGCTATTGTTGTCAATTCAAATTTTACTGCACGTGGGAATTAATTTTGGAGAACATTTATGTCAGATGAAAAAAACCTTTTTCCGGATATGCCGGAAACGAAGAAAGACAATTATACTGCTGATGAAATAACGGTTCTTGAAGGACTTGAGGCTGTTCGCAAACGCCCCAGCATGTACATAGGCGATACCGGGTCGCGCGGACTGCACCATCTCGTATATGAAGTTGTGGACAACAGTATCGACGAGGCCCTGGCCGGATACGCAAAAAACATAGATGTCGTCATCCATGTCGACAACAGCGTCACGGTAAAGGATGACGGGCGCGGAATCCCGGTCGACATGCACAAGGAGGAAGGCAAGCCTGCGGTGGAAGTCGTGCTGACCATACTGCATGCAGGCGGAAAGTTCGACAAGAACTCCTACAAGGTGTCCGGCGGTCTCCATGGCGTCGGCGTATCCTGCGTGAACGCGCTCAGCGAATGGCTCGAGGTCGAAGTCCACAGGGACGGAAATGTGCATCACATAAGGTTCGAGAGGGGCAAGACCGTCAGCCCGCTCGAGAAGATACGGGCCACCAGTCTCAGGGGCACTACAGTTTCGTTCAAGGCTGACTCACAGATATTCACTGAAACCGTCTACGTCTGGGACATCCTCGCGAACCGCCTGAGGGAGCTTGCGTTCCTCAACAGGGGTATAAAGATCAGCCTGAAGGACGAACGCAATCCCAGCGAGATCCGCAGCGAACTCTTCTGCTATGAGGGCGGAATAGTCGAATTCATCAAGCATCTGAACGCGAACAAGATCCCTCTCCACCAGGAAGTCATCTACCTCAGCAGGGCGAAGGACGGAATCGAGGTCGAACTCGCGATGCAGTACAACGACACTTTCACTGAGACGATCTTCAGCTACGTGAACAACATCAATACCATCGAGGGTGGCACGCATCTTTCCGGATTCCAGACCGCTCTCACCAGGACCATCAATAACTATTCGAAGAACCTGCCACAGCACAAGAACGAAAAACCTGTGACCGGAAATGACACGCGTGAAGGTCTTACGGCCGTGATCAGCGTCAAGGTCCCGGAACCGCAGTTCGAGGGGCAGACCAAGACCAAGCTCGGCAACGGCGATGTCAAGGGAATTGTGGACTCCGTCGTTAATGACGGGCTGACAGCGTTCCTCGAGGAGAATCCCCAGACCGCCAAGGAGGTCATCGGCAAGGCTCTCACTGCCGCCAGGGCCAGGGAGGCCGCGAAGAAGGCCCGTGAGCTCGTCCAGAGGAAGGGTGTCATGGACGGATTCTCGCTTCCCGGAAAACTTTCGGACTGTTCAGAGAAGGATCCGACGAAATGCGAGATCTATATCGTCGAGGGTGATTCTGCAGGCGGTTCCGCCAAACAGGGGCGCGACAGCCATTACCAGGCCGTACTTCCCATCAGAGGTAAGCTGATAAACGTCGAGAAGGCGAGACTTGACAAGATTCTCCAGAACAAGGAAATCCAGTCTCTCATCGCCGCCGTAGGCTGCGGGGTCGGACAGGATGAGTTCGACATTACGAAGGCGAGATATCACCGTGTTGTAATAATGACAGATGCGGACGTCGACGGTTCACATATCCGTACGCTTATCCTCACCTTCATATTCCGTCAGATGAAACAGCTCATCGACGCAGGATACGTCTTTATCGCCAAACCTCCGCTGTTCAAGGTCAGGAAGCGCAAGAAGGAGAGGTATATCGACACGGAGGAGCAGCTTGACAAGTATCTCATCGAGCTCGGGCTCGAGGATGCCCAGGTTTTCAGGATTCCAGGCAAGAAGATGGAGGCGGAGGATCTTTCAAAGGCCATAGAACTTGTGAATTCGATCCAGCAGGTGGCCTCGGGCCTTCTGAGGAATGCGATAGAACCCGAAAAGTATTTCAATCTCATAAGCGATGGGAAATTTCCCATCGTGAAAATAATTGTCCGGGAAAACGACGGGGTAGCTTCGGAGAAGTATGTCTATACTGACAAGGAGGAGGCGGAGGCCATAGACGCCGCTGAAAAAAGGCTCGCCCCCCAGAGGGAGGATGATATTTTCTCGCTGGAGCCGGAAATAATCGACGAGGAAGGGAAGATCATACAGAGCAAGCGTGAATTGCACCCGAACATAGACGTTATCACCATATACGAGTCGAAGGCCTGCGAGGACATTGCGGCCAGCCTCAGGAAATATGACTTTGACATACGCACGGTCTACTCCGGTGAAAAGCCGATTTTTGAAATAGTTCTTGGCAACGGGGAGGAATCCAAAAAGATTGAAATCAATTCGCTCATACATCTCTTCGAGGAGATAAAGAGGATTGGACGGCAGGGGCTCTACATACAGAGGTACAAGGGTCTCGGTGAAATGAATGCCGAACAGCTCTGGGAAACGACCATGGATCCGAAACAGCGCAAGATGATCAGGGTGACCATGGAGGATGCGGTCGAGGCCGAAAGGATATTCACTCTCCTGATGGGTGACGAGGTTGATCCGCGCAGGGATTATATAGAGAAATTCGCGGCGACCGTCAAGGATCTGGACATCTGACATGCAAGTGGATGTGGAAGTTTCCGGACAGAAATTTCCTATTCTGTTTCAAAAACCTTAAATAGGGCTATATTCCACCAAGGAAAGAGATTTTCAATTGGCTAAGACCATCACAGGCAAGTTTGGCAGATATTACAGGGCCATTGACAGGCTGTTCATCGTGCTCCTGTCGATCATATTTCTCGCCATGATGTCAATACTGTATTTTGTATACAGGAATTTCCAGGCCGAGAAGACAAGGGCTTTCCAGAGCGAGGCGTTCTATTCCTCCAAGATATATTCGGAACTTATCCAGTCCCATATAGTCAGGCTGAAGGAGAAGCTCCTTCAGCTCGCGAATTCCCAGCAGATCATAAATTTCGACGCTTCCGGCGAGACTATGCTGATTGACACTTATGATTTCCACAAGGAGAAGGATTTTGTCAGGGCTGTTTCATTAATATCTCCAGAACCCCAGACCCTGTTCTCAGTGCCATGGGATCTTGCGATTGAAACGGACGTATCAGCCCAGAAGCATCTGATGAGCCTCACGAGGGACAAGCGGCCGGTGGTAAGCAATCCGTTTACCGTTTCAGAGGGGTTCAGGGTTATCGCGCTTTCCGTCCCGGTTTTCAGGGATGAGGAATATATGGGTTCCATTTCCATGCTGCTGGATTTCGATGCCCTCTCAAAGGCCTATCTCAGCAAGGTGCAGGTGAGGGGGATAGGCAAGACATGGATGGTCGACAGCGACGGCAATGAGATGCTTCTTCCGGGTTACTCCGAGAAGATCTCCGAGATGTCCCTGAAGACTGAGCTCAGGATATCGCTCCTGAAGGAGATGAAGCAGGAAAAAGAGGGCATGACTACGTATGACATAGTCGAAAACGGGAAGGAAGTTAAAAGATATCTTTCATATAGCGATATAAATTTCGGAAGGAACCAGTGCTGGTTCGTGTGCATTGACGCTTCCTCCAGGGAAGTGAATGATGCGCTTCCAAGGTTTGAGTTCATCGAATCGTACTGCCTCTATCCATCGATCACATTCCTTCTTATGGCGGGTTTCCTGATTATCGCCTATATCATTGTTTCCAAACATTATTCACGGATGCTTGAGAGGCAGCTCATACAGGCCCAGAAGATGGAAACCTCGGCTATTTTCATAAACGGCATAGCCCATGACTTTAACAATATCGTCCAGCTGATGAAAGGGATTCCCCAGATAATGAAGGAAGGGGACCCGAAGTTTTCAGGCAATGAAATGAAGCTTATCCATGATTTGACCGACAGGGCCGCAAAGCTTACATCCCAGCTGACTAACTTCTACCGGCGCGCCGCCGCGAATGAGACTGAGATAGACATGAACAACTGCATTGACAATACCGTGACAATCCTACAGCGCTTCTTTGAGAAGAAGATTTCAATAAGGACTGATTTTGAGAAGAACCTGCCTTTCATAAAAGCGTCCATATCCCAGATCGAGCAGCTGCTGATGAACCTTTCAATCAATGCAAGAGATGCAATGCCGGATGGAGGCACCCTTCTCTTTAAGACGGAGCTGATCCAGAAGGGCAGTCCTGAAATACATCTGAAGAACTTGAACCATGTGGCGCACATCCTTCTGACAATTTCAGATACCGGAGTGGGAATGTCGAAGGAAGTCCAGAATAACATTTTCGAGCCTTTTTTCACGACCAAAGGTGCTAAGGGCACTGGCATAGGCCTCTCTACGGTGATAATCATCGTAGACAACCTCAGAGGCAGGATACTTGTTGAATCCGAAGAGGGCAAGGGCAGCAAGTTCTTCATATACATACCCTGTGGAGAATAACAGAAGATGATGAAAAAGAATTCACGGAAAAAAGCGAAGGCATTGGTCATTACAGGATTTGGATTGAACTGCGAGGCGGAGACTTCGGCTGCATTCAGCATGTGCGGCGCCGTCCCGGAAAAGATACATCTCAACGATCTGCTTTCCGGCAGCCGCAGGATGGACGAGTTCCACATACTTGCTTTCATAGGAGGTTTTTCATTTGGAGACCATCTTGGGGCGGGCACGGTGTTTGCAAACAGGATCAAGTTCCGGATGCGCGACCAGCTGGAGAAATTCGTCGCCGACGGAAAACTGATCATCGGTATCTGCAACGGGTTCCAGACAATCTCGAGGCTCGGACTTGTTCCCGCGCTCGACGGTAAATATTTCATACAGCAGGTCGCTCTCGCGCATAACGACAGCGGTACTTTCAGGGACGACTGGGTCCATCTCAAAGGCAATCCGAAGAGCAAATGCGTTTTCACAAAAGGCATTGACAAGCTTTTTCTGCCCGTAAGGCATGGAGAGGGAAAATTCGTGGCCGACGAGAATGTCCTGAAACGCATTGAAAAGGAAAATCTTGTAGCCCTCAGGTACTGCGATGAGAAGGGGAATGCCAAATGCAAGTTCCCCCAGAATCCCAACGGCTCGCTAAACAGCATAGCCGGTATCTGCGACACCACGGGAAGGATTTTCGGTCTCATGCCACACCCGGAAGCATATCTTTCACCTTTCAATTCACCATATTGGACGACGGAAAAGCTCAAAGGCAAACTCCCGAAGGAAGGACAGGGCGTCGTAATTTTCCGGAATGCCGTGGCCTTTGCCTCGGAAAATCTTGTCTGATCGTACAAGTTCAGTAAACTGTGCAGTTTACTGAACTTGTACATTTTAAAAGGCCTCCACCAAAGGCGGGACTTCAAACAGTTTATCATGAGAACAACACGAAATTTTCAAAAATAAGACGCTTGGAGTACCGGCTTCAGCCGGAATCTTTACGACCCTATGGATCAACGGCAAACATCTGATTTTATCGACAGGCTCATCCACGTCGATGGAATTTATTTTCCAGATCTTGTCCTGCGTCCGGATTCCCTTGAATGTGAACTCGGACAGTCCAAACTTGTCCTCCAGCCTGCGGAATTCGCACTTTTCTGGATGCTGGCCATACGATGCAAGCACTCTCTTCCGCCGATAATCGGTCATGGACCTCTTCTTGACGAATTCAAGGGATTTTCGGGTTCCGTTTCCTCCATGGTCATGCCGGAAATAAACAGTTCTGCGAAATTCGCAGATTTTTCTGAAAAGGAAATTGAACAGACAATAGAATCTTTGTCTATGAAAATCAGCTCAGTGATTTCCGCAGGACAGGGACTTGAATACATCCTTCCGGCGAAGGGAAACGGCTCCTTCAGCCTTATTATGCCAAAGGAGAAGATTTTCTGTCCGAGGAACTACTGAATTATGAGATTTCGTCCATGTTTATCATAAGAGGGGGCAAAGAATGAAAAACGTAATTTTGTTGCTTGTTTCAATTCCGGCACTTGGAATTTTCACATCGGGATGCGCTTCATACAATGAGGCCTATAAGATGACGGATCCCGGCGTGTTCGAACAGAAGCAGATTCCTAAATCAACAGTTCTTGTCACGGAAACGCAGGGTGAATATTTTGACAAGGCCAATCCTCTCTTCATGAGGCTCTTCAATTACATAAATAAGAATGAGATCCCTATGACAGTGCCGGTGGAGGCGGAATTTTCGGACAAGGCCGCGATGAAATTCTATGTCGCAACTGAGATGCAGAAAAAGAACCTTTCAGATCAGGGAGAAGTAAAAGTCGTGAATATGGAGGAGCAGACAGTCGTCTCATATGGGACCACAGGCTCCTATTCGAAAGAGAATGTTGCAGAAGCTAAAGTCAAGCTTGAAAACTGGCTCAAGGAACATCCTGAACTCAAGGCGACAGGCAAGCCATATGCCGTATTCTGGAATTCGCCGTTCCATCTCTGGTTCATGAAGCATTTTGAAATACACATACCGGTCGAGAAGAAATAGGGGCAATAATTTAGAGCCCTATTCAAGATTCAGACAATATTCCAATCGGAATTCATCGGACGGGAAGGGGATCGATATCCCAGCGGAGCGGAATTTTTTCACAGTCGAGTCCGGCCCCTAAAAGCCTTGGAAGATCCTCTTTGTTCTTTTGCACCCAGGATTTGTTGTTAACCTTGTCTCCTCCTGGATACTTGTCTTCGCCGCCCAGATCCAGGAAGATTGCGCGAGTAGGGATTTCCGCCCTGGCGCCGGTCTTGGCTTCTGTTATGGCCTGGCCGAAGGAACCGCCGGCATAGGTATCATTGCCATCCATGTCAACGAACAAGGCCACGCTGTCGTTAAGGGCCTGGCCGCAGTTGGACGCACCCTCGTAGCGGTCGTTTCCACCTTCGTCAACAAAAATACTTACCGAGAAGTCGTGCGCCATCCCGACATTGCCGCAATTCGTTGAAGTATACAGATCATTTCCGCCACCGTCGTTTAAATAACTGACGCCGAAATGCGCCGTCGCCGACTGGCCATACCAGACAGAACGATAGGTGTCATTGCCGCTGCGGTCATCGAGAATGCCGATGCCGAACCAGTATCCTACGGCCTGTGAAAAAACACCGCCGAAATACTTGTCGTCCCCGGCGCCGTCAAGGAGTATTCCTATGCCGCCGGCAAGAGATTGGTTGTCCACATAATCACGACGTTCCCCGCTGGCGGCACCCTGGGCCATGCTGCAATTGTGCTGGGGTGACTGGGCGCTGGGGAACTTGATGTCGGTGTCATTTGCAGTGTAGCTGTCATTTCCCTGGAGATCTATGAGAATGCCGGCACCGAGGGTCAGTCCGCAGCCTTGAGCATAAGAGTAAGTGGAATAGGAATCATTCCCTGCGGCGTCGAGCATTATTCCAACGCCGAAATATCCGAATCCCTGGCAATTTCCTATAGCGTCATATGAATCGTCACCTGCGATATCGAGCAGCATTCCTGCTCCGGCAATTCCACAGCCCTGGCTATAGCCTGCCGGTGCTTTATAGGTATCATTGCCGGCAAGATCCGCAAGAAATCCCCAGCCAAGAACGCCCGCTCCGAACGATGGGCCTTTTCCTTTGGCCTCATATGTGTCGTCACCGGCAACATCAATAATTATCCCAAGTGGAAAATCCGCGCTGCTTGAAGCTGCGCCGCTGTTGTAGGTGTCTTTTCCGGAGCTGTCTATTATCAGGAGATAATGGCTGCCGGACTTATAAATATCATCAGTGCCTCCGCTTAATACGATCTGCCCAAAGCGTGTATCGCATGTAAAATTATATGTCTCAGATATCGTGTTTTTCCCGAGGTCCTCAATTGCAGCACCCACCACTGCGGAAAGATCCTCTCCGGCGACAAGCATCAATTGCAGATTTACAAGAGACAGGGAATCCTGCTGTTTATAGAAATCCTTACATCCAGAAGCAAATCGGGAATTATTTTCTTTCTTCTCGTCGCTGGAATCGCTTTTGACTTCTTCTGTCAGGGAAGCAAAAAGCGGTTGCCGTTCAGGCAGGGGAAGATGACGGAGGGAAAGTTCGCGCCACTGGATGGCATCGGCTGCGGCAAATATGAGCATGGCCGCGGTCTCGCGCACAAGAGGTGGCAGTTTTGATGTGTCAGGGATCTTGGCATCCGCATCCAATGTCTGAATAGCAACCTTCAATGCATCAGGAGCCTTGGCTTTTGCACGATATATTGATAAGGGCGAAGGTTCAATGAGATCGCGGCGTGAACCAAGTCCAAGCAGGTCTGTGGAATATTGGAAGGTGTTGCAGGGATCTCCTTTTGCTGACAGGAAGGAATCGCGCATATGCCTTTCCCAAAATGGGATTCTCAAGGGATGGGAGAACAATTTGTCGAAGAGGGGAAGCTTATAGGAGGTCCGGTCCCGTGTGATCATTGCTTCCTGGTCAACACGGAAATCCCCACGGGTCGTATTTATAAATTCCAATGCGCGATCGAGAGCGTCCGGTGCAGGAGCCGGAGCGGGATCAGCCGCATATGCGCCAAATCCAAAGACAAGCAGAAGGAACGCTGGCAACGCCGGATGGAAAAGAAAATGGGATCTATTCATAATCCTCCTGAATTTATAATTGAAGCAGGATATAAAAAACCGCTTAGGACAATTTACATTGCCCTAGGCGGAATTTTTAGGAGCAAAATTTATTTCTGCGAATTTTCCAACGCCTGGTCGAAGTCGGCGATGATATCCTCGATGTTCTCAATGCCAACCGACACACGGACGAATTCCGGAGTCACTCCTGACGCCTTCTGGGCTTCCGGACTCATCTGCTGGTGGCTTGTCGAAGCCGGATGAAGCACAAGTGTCTTCGCGTCGCCGACGTTTGCAAGATGGCTTGCGAGCTTCACCGAATCAATGAACTTCATTGCCGCCTTGTGTCCGCCCTTTACGCCGAACCCGAAGACGGATCCGAATCCACCCTTAAGGTATTTCTTCGCGATCTTGTGATATGGATGTTCCGGCAGTCCGGTGTAGCTGACCCATTCGACGAGCTTGTGCTTCTTCAGATATTCCGCAAGGGCGATTGCGTTCTCATTATGAGCCTTCATCCTGAGGGGGAGCGTCTCGATTCCCTGGAGGAAAAGGAAGGCGTTGAACGGACTCGGGCAGAATCCGATATTCCTCATCCCCTGGACCCTGGCCTTGATTATATATGCGATATTTCCGGCGCCGGGAACATTCTTCAGTGCGTCCCAGTATACAATCCCATGATAGCTTTCATCCGGAGTGGTGAACTCGGGGAATCGTCCTGACGACCAGTCGAATTTTCCGCTGTCGATGATTATGCCGCCGATCGATGTGCCATGTCCGCCAATCCATTTCGTGCAGGAGTGGACAACGATGTCGGCTCCGTGCTCAATCGGCTTGCAGAGGATCGGAGCAAAAGTGTTGTCTATCATCAAGGGTAGCCCCTGTGCATGCGCAGACTTGGCTATTCCCTCGATGTCAGGGACATCCCCTTTGGGATTGCCGATAGTTTCGGCGTATACCAGCTTGGTGTTCTTCTTGATGGCCTTTCCGACCTTTTCAGGACTGATGTCGTCGATAAATGTTACTTCGATTCCGAATCTGGGCAGAGTATAACGGAAAAGAGTGTCAGTGCCGCCGTAGAGCGACGCGGAGGTGATGATGTGGTCTCCGGCCTGCGCGATGTTGGTGATCGCCAGGAAAATGGCGGCCATTCCGCTGGATGTCCCGAGCGCTCCAGTGCCTCCTTCGAGAGCGGCAAGACGTTTTTCCCAGACGTCTGTCGTGGGATTCATGAGGCGCGTATATATGTTCCCAAACTCCTTCAATGCGAAAAGATTCGCGGCATGCTCCGCGGACTTGAAGACATAGCTTGATGTCTGGTATAATGGAACAGCCCTGGCTCCGGTAGTCGGATCGGCAGTCTGTCCAGCATGAAGTGTTATTGTCGAATCACCCTGTTTTCTCATGATATTTTGTCCTTTCAAATTATTTTATTGATCAGTTAAAAAGCGAAGTTGTCAGATATCTTTCTGCAGTGTCGCAGACGATTACTACGATGATCTTTCCTGCATTTTCAGGACGGGCCGCAACCTTTATGGCTCCCAGCACGTTTGCTCCGGAACTGATTCCGCAGAAAATACCTTCCAGTCTTGCAAGTTTTCTGGCTGTATCTATTGCTTCCTCATCCTTTATCCTGATTATCTGATCGACGACTTTCATGTCCATTATTTTCGGGATAAATCCGGCGCCAATGCCCTGGATTGCATGTTTGCCGGCCTTTTCCCCGGAAAGAACCGCCGAACTGTCCGGTTCAACGGCGATGATCTGCACGGAGGGTTTTCTTTTCTTGAGTAATGAACCGACGCCGGTGATTGTCCCTCCTGTTCCAACTCCGGTCACGAATATGTCGACCTTTCCTTCGGTGTCAGCCCATATTTCCTCGGCTGTCGTCTTCCTGTGAACCTCGGGATTTGCCGGATTTTCAAACTGCGAAGGCATATATGAGCCAGGATGTTCCTTAACCAGTTCCTCGGCTCTCTCGACGGCGCCGGTCATCCCTTTTGCGCCCGGAGTAAGGAAAA
Source organism: Lentisphaerota bacterium (assembly GCA_025360875.1). Taxonomy (GTDB): domain Bacteria; phylum Verrucomicrobiota; class Lentisphaeria; order Victivallales; family GWF2-50-93; genus GWF2-50-93. Next base: position 5,833 of record JANYBI010000629.1, on the reverse strand, counting down.
TTTCCGCACCCATATATTCGAGTATCATTCTTCTTTCGACGGACATTGTTTCGGGCATTGTAATGATGAGCCTGTAGCCTTTTGCCGCAGCGATCATCGCAAGCCCCAGCCCGGTATTGCCGCTGGTGGGTTCAATTATCAGTCCACCAGGCTTGAGTTTTCCAGCTTTCTCAGCGGCATCGATCATGTTTTGCGCAATACGGTCCTTGACACTGGACATCGGATTGAAAAATTCCAGTTTCGCGTAAATCTCCGCGCCGGTTCCGGAGACAATCCTGTTCAGCCTCACCAGAGGAGTGTTCCCTATTGTCTTTGTTATGTCTGCATATGTTTTCATAAGTAGATTTCTTTCTATTTATTTGATCAAATTACATATTCCGAGGAAGCGCCTTTCTGTTCATCCAGAATTGAAGCCAGCGTGATCTTTTCCGCTGTGCCTTTAAATGAACTTGCCAATTTTCTCCAGACGTTGATAGTATAACAGTTCTTTCTCCTGGAACAGGCTTTCGGATCCGTCACACAGTCCACAAGATTGAACTCTCCCTCGAAAAGTTCAATTATGTCCAGCACCGTGATCTCCTCGGGCTGCTTGTTCAGGAAATAACCCCCGTTACAGCCACGGGTGGTTCTTACAAGGCCTGAATTTTTCAAAGGGATCATTATCTGTTCAAGGTATGGTTCGGATATCTCCTGTTTTTTAGCAATAGATTTTCCCTGGGCCGCCTTGCCATCCTTGTTGTCCAGAGCGATCTGAATCAGTATCCTCAATCCATATCTTGGCTTAGTTGAAAGTTTCATAATTATATATCCTTTAATGTTTATAAGGCAAGTATAGTATATGGCCTGCCCTTTGCAAGGGTTTATTTTAAAAATAGTTGTAAGTCTATGTAAATAAAGGGAAATGCGAAATTCGCAGATGTGGAAATTGTCCTAGCTTTATACTGTCCTGCGTCAGAATAGCTTTTAGCTGCCGTCATTTCAAAGAGTTGCTTACAAATGGAAAAATGTATCTCAACCCTTTCGCGACTGTCTCGGAGTTTGCCCTGTATATTTCCTGAAGACCTGTGAGAAGTGCTGGCTCGAGCTGAAGCCGCACCTGAAAGCGATATCGGTGATGCTCAGCTTCCTGTCCTGGAGCAGGGATTGCGCCTTTTCAATTCTCCTTCTCCGGAGATATTGCGCTGGGGGTACTCCGACTGCATTCCTGAATATCTTCAGGATCCATGTGCCGCTGTATCCCAGATGACCGGCCAGATCCTCCACTTCAAGAGGTCTGGAAAGGTTTTTGTCAAGATATTCCTTTGCCAGCCTTATGACTTCCTTTTCAGATTTGTCTCCTCTATCAGGCGTCTGGGTGGACGCAGTAGCCCTGAGCAGGATCTGGCATATCATGGCGCGGAGCTTGGATTTCAGCAAAGGGTTTGGCGAAGACTTAAATTCCTTTGCCAGCATTGAAAACTCAATGATGTCATCAGTAAGCCGCCGATCCATATTTCGTGTCGTTCCGGAAAGATTGGAAATTATCCCGTAGACGGATTTCAATTCATCAGGCTCAAACACCGTCCCTTCGAGGGATGTCCCCTCAAGCGGTTTAAGGACAATCCATGCCTGGTGACATGGCGTCTGTTTCGACTTGTGGGGGAAATGGGAGACCCCCGCCTTCAGGAAATGGGACATGCCGCCTCTTTGTATCAGGGTCTTGCCGTCGGAAAAGTTCCAGCGCATCTCTCCTTCGATGAGGAAGACGATTTCAGGCCCCTGGTGATGGTGGGGGTCAAGCTTGCGGACCCCGTGGGCTATCTCAAATCCGCAATGGCTGACAATCGGCATTCCAATATCCTCGCCTGTAAGAAAATACTGTTCCAGATCGTTTCTCATATGATTCCCTGAATACCTGTCAAATGTTCAATTTCTTGTTGTTATTAAGATTGGAAGACATGCCGCACAGGAGCGAATATAATATCGCATTAAAAAAAGCAAAGGAGCGTTCCATGATTTACAAGGGGCAGAAGACAAGCCAGATCTCATTTCCATTGGGAGGAATAGGTTCAGGATGCATAGGTTTGTCCGGAAACGGCCGGCTCGTCGACTGGGAGATATTCAACAGGCCGAACAAGAACTCGCTGAACGGATTCTCGCATTTTGCGATAAAGGCTGAAAAGGGCGGCCATCTCATCGATGCCAGGGTAATGCAGGGCGATCTGCATGCGCCCTACACCGGTTCATCGGTCGGACAATACCATGGTTTCGGTTTCGGACCTGCGCGCGAGACCATGGCCGGGCTGCCGAATTTCAAGGATCTGCAGTTCAACGGGGAGTTTCCAATCGCGGAACTTTCGTTCAGGGATCCGTCCTTTCCGGGAAAGGTGAAGCTGAAAGCCTTCAATCCGTTCATACCTCTCAATGAAAGGGATTCGAGCATGCCGGCGGCTTTCTTCGAGATAGAAGTGGAGAACAGAGGGCGCAGCAGAATCGATTACACAGTCGCGCTTACGGTGAAAAATCCGAATCCGGAAGGGAAATGCGTGAACCACCTCCAGAAGGATGGAAGATTTTCCATTCTCAAGCTCGACAGCAGCGAAGCCGCTTCGGAAAAGGAACCGGCGCTCGGTGATATTTCAATTGCCACGGATGCGGCCAAATCAAGCTGTCAGGAATACTGGTTCCGCGGCGGCTGGTTCGACAACCTCGGAGTTTTCTGGCGCGATTTCATTTCTCCCGGCAGGATCAAAACCAGAAAGTATCCGGCTGATGAGAAGTCGAACGGCAATGACCACGGGACGATGGCCGCCCATTTCACTGTGGCTCCGGGCGGAACCGGCAGGGCGAGATTCATCCTCTCATGGAATTTTCCCATATTCCAGAACTATTGGAACCCCCAGAAATGCGGATGCTCAGGAGGAAGCTGCGATACGGGGCCGTCGAATTCCTGGAAAAACTATTATGCCACGATATTCAAGGATTCCGCCGATACCTCCGCCTATGGCCTGAAAAACTGGGACAGGCTCTCGCAGGAGACAATGCTTTTCAAGGATGCGCTTTTCTCGTCGTCCCTGCCGTCAGAGGCGATTGATGCGATATCCGCAAACATTTCCATCCTGAAGACACCGACATCAATCAGGCTTGAGGACGGATCGTTCTACGGGTTCGAAGGGTGCAGCGCGAATTCCGGATGCTGCGAAGGCAGCTGCACGCATGTGTGGAACTATGCCTACGCAATGCCGTTCCTGTTCCCGGCACTTGAACGGTCCATGCGCGATCTCGACTACAAGTACAACCTCAGCGAAGAAGGAGCGATGCCTTTCCGTCTGCAGTTGCCGGTTGGAAGGGAAAGATCAAAATTCCGTCCGTGCGTCGACGGACAGTTCGGCGGAGTGATCAAGGTCTACAGGGAATGGAAGATTTCGGGCGATACCGGATGGATGAGGAAATTGTGGCCTGCCGTGAAGAAGTCGATAGAATTCGCCTGGTCCGAAAAGAATGAGGATCTCTGGGATCCGGAGAAGAAAGGAGTGATCACCGGACGCCAGCACCATACGCTCGACGTGGAACTGTTCGGGGCGAACGCCTGGCTCAGCGGATTCTATCTTGCGGCACTGAAGGCCGGATCGGAAATGGCGGAGGCCTGCGGCGAACCCGGAACAGCCAGGGAATACCTTGAAATATTCGCAAAGGGCAAGAATTTCGTCGACGAAAAGCTTTTCAATGGCGAATACTACAGCCAGAAGATCGATATCAGGGACAAGTCACTGCTCAAGTCTTTTGGCGACGCGGAGAAATACTACTGGAATGAAGAGCACAAGGAGATCAAGTACCAGATCCTTGACGGCTGCGGGATCGACCAGGTGCTCGCGCAATGGCACGCCAACCTCTGCGGACTCGGGGAGATCTTCGACGGCCCCAAAACTAGGAAAGCCCTGAAATCCATATATAAATACAACTTCAGGAAGTCGTTCAGGGAGTTCGCAAACTTCTGCAGGCTCTATGCGCTTAAAGATGAGGCCGGCACGATGATGTTCTCCTGGCCCGATGGGAAATACAAGCCGGTAATACCGATGACTTATGCCGAGGAGACGATGCACGGTTTCGAATATCAGGCCGCCATCCATATGATAATGGAAGGCATGGTGAAAGAAGGACGCGAGCTTGTCAAGGCGGTACGCGACAGATATGACGGCGAACGCCGCAACCCCTGGAACGAAATCGAATGCGGAAGCAACTATGCGCGGTCGATGGCCTCATATGCTCTGCTCAATGCCTTCAGCGGATTCTCCTACAATCTGGCAAAGGGCGAGATAGGATTCAATCCGCAGAAGGGCATGAGGACGCCAGTGAAATTCTTCTGGTCGCTTGGCAGCGGCTGGGGTACGGTCGGGATTTCAAAGAACAGAATTTCCCTGAAGGTCCTGTATGGCGAACTGAAACTGAAAAAATTCACTCTGCCAGACACGTTTGCAGCCAGTTCTGACAGGAAAGTCTTCATCAACGGGAAAAGAATCAATGCTGTCCGTTTCACCGGGTCATGCGTGGAATTCACCGGAGATGCGATCGTGAAAAAAGGCGGCGAACTTTTGATCTCGTGAATCAGCCGCCTTTCCTGTAGCTCCTAGGTGACATCTTCATCTGGTTGGCGAACGCGCGCGAAAAATTATGGATATTGCTGTATCCAAGCGTCTGCGCTATTTCCGAGATGTTCAGCTTACTGTAGACCAGCAGCTCGCATGCTGTCCGGATCTTCGTCTGGTGCTGAAGCGCCTTGGGACTGATGCCGTTCATTTCCCGGAAAAGTTTTCTGAAATGTGAAACGCTCAGATTGTTTTCCCCGGCGAGCTTCTTCAGATCGATGTCCTTGCCGGCGGAAACACGGATCCTGGATGCGCTTTCCTGAATCCCGTTCCATCTGACATCCTCCCAATGGGCCTTTTTGTCATATTCAGAGATAAGCATCGCGACAAGCTGCATCATCATTCCCGAAAGGAGAAGGAAGGATCTTTCTCCGCTTCTCCTGTGTTCGATGCATATCTGCTTCATGAGCTGTTTCACTTCGGGTTTGTTCGAATTCTGTATCAGGCCCGGCATGCTGCTTATCACTGGATCGTTGACAGGAGGATGCATCAGCCTGTTCCATGCCGTCAGATCCCTCGTCCCTTCCGGAATATACGCGTTCCAATGGCTCCTGCATGAATCGTATATCAGATCAAAATGGATGTAGATGCAGTTCATCCGCTCTGAAGATCCGCGCATCTCATGTATGGTGTCAGGAGGAATCCAGACAATGTCGTCCGCCCCGACCTTGAATATTTTGTCGCCAACAGTGAAAATCCCGTAGCCGTCGCCAATGTATACGAGCAGATAGTCGAGGAGCTTCCTTCCCTCCATGAACCAGGGCCGCCGCTGGTCATCGCCAGTCTGCCGTACAAACGGTTTCAGAAGTGAAAACCGCTTCTTCTCCGCCTCGGTCGGAGGATTTATCCGCTGTTCCCCTGGAATTGCATTCCTCTTTGTATCCATTCAAGTTTTCCTAAGTAATAAATTTGCCGTCTGGCAAATTTATAATCGTTAATGATACATATTAATCATATCTGCTAAAGAAATCATCAATGAGACAGGTATAATATAGCATCAGATGGAAAATTGTTAAAGATAAAAATTCTCCAGTTACTCATGCATGCATTAGTCTTAGGAAAGGGTGTTGAGGTCAAAGATCCGTGTCATCGGACGGTCCCGGAGAATTTTTTTATTGTGAAAAACAAAATCAAACCAATAAAGAGCAAAGAAGGAATCCCATGAGAGAGCCGAATTTCGACAATATGCTCAAAGTCCTCGAAAGAAA
>JANYBI010000566.1 GCA_025360875.1 Lentisphaerota bacterium | reverse complement strand
CGTGCCGGCCATGCGCTGGCTGGGACAGAAGCCCGCTTTTTCATCAACTGCTACTGTCCGTTCACACTATGGGTCGATGGAGAGGAGATTTTCCGCGAGACACATGCATGGCATGCGACCGGTCCTATCGTGGATCCGTTTCCAATGCTGATCAAGCCTGGCCGAAAACACCGGCTCGTAATTAATCTCGAGCCTACCGAAGTTCCTGCAAGCCTAAACGCCCTTGAAGGAGTCAACATCCGTTCCGCCGCATGCATGCGGACAGGTTCGGAGATGACAGCCATTCTGCTGGAGATGAAAATAGCGGACAAGCTGGCCGTCACGCCGGATGAGAAAGCGCTGGGGGCGAAAGCCGCCAACTGCGTCGATGCCGGCGCGATCGAAAAGAACGACTGGCCGCGCGCACTGGCATCCCTGAACAAGGCGGAAAAAATCCTGCTGCCATTTTCCAAAAGGGCGAAGGCGCATACCGTCCATCTGATCGGGCACACACACATCGACATGGACTGGATGTGGACATGGACCGACACTGTCCATTGCATACGGCGCGACGCGAAAGCTGTCGCCGACCTGATGCGGGATTTTCCGGACGTCACTTTTTCACAGAGCCAGATTCCCACATATTATGTTGTTGAGGAGAAAGATCCCGACGTGTTCGCCGCAATGAAAAAGCATATCCGCGAAGGCCGCTGGGAATGCGTCGCATCAACCTGGGTCGAGGGAGATCTCAACATGGCGGACGGGGAATCGGTCGCCCGTCAGATGTCCTTTGCCGCCGATTGGCTGCAGGAGAATGTCGATGGCAAATGCCGTGTGATGTGGGCGCCGGACACATTCGGACATCCGGGCAACATGCCACAGCTGGCGAAGCTGGCCGAATACGAATCATATTTCCATTGGCGTTGCAATCCCGGCCGCAACGAGAATTGGCCGGCGCGCGTCTGGAAAGGAGTGGATGGCTCGGAGATCCTGGCCTTCTCCACTGGATACGGCAGCTGGCTGGAGCCGCTCTTCATGCAGGGGAACATCCTGGACTATCTGCGCGCCGGGCTCACTGAAATCCTGCACATCTGGGGAGCTGGCGACCATGGCGGGGCGCTGATGCGCCACCAGTTCGAGGTGTTGGACAGCTACCGCAACCGGCCGCTGATCCCGAATTTCAAATTCAATACGATGCATGGTTTCGCCGAGGTCACGCGTCTCAGCCAGGAAAAGCTCCCTTCCAACCGGGGCGAGACGTTTTCACTCTTCGAGGGATGTTTCACGAACCAGGCCAAGATCAAGAAATTCAACCGCCATTGCGAAGGGGAGCTGCTCGCGGCCGAAGCGCTCTCCGCGCTGGCGCGGACGGAAAGCCGTGCCGTCCTGCAAAAGGCGTGGAAGGGAGTTCTCTTCAGCCAGTTCCACGACATCTTCGACGGTGCAGGCGTGCATGACTCATATCTCGACGCCTATCAGCGCGGTGAAGCCGCTCTCAATGCCGCTGCGAAAGTTTCGGCCGAGGCGATCAAGTCTCTTGTGACCGTTGATAAGGCCGGCTCTGCTCTCACCGTGATCAACCCGCTTGGTTTCCCGCGTTCTGAAGTGGTCTGGGCTGCACTTCCCGCAGGTACAGTCGCCTTGCAGGACGAGAGCGGCCGCGTAATTCCGATACAGGCTGACAAAGGGCAGTTCGCGTTCTACGCACAGAATGTCCCGGCGTTTGGAACAGCGCGTTTCAAGCTGTTGAAAAAGCTGCCTGGAAAATTGTCGTTCACGCAGGTCAAGGTCGAGGAGGCGGGCGATTACATTAAAATTGAGACAGTTTCGGCGCGTGCGCAAATCCACAAGCTGTCCGGCGCGGTATGCTCATATTTCGACAAACGTCTCAGCCGCGAACTGGTCGCCTACGGCGTGGAAAAGACGTTGTCGCATGTCCCGTGTACCAGGAAGGATCTTGCGATGAACGTGTTCCAGATCCTTGACGAGGCGCATAATAAGATGACGGCCTGGCTGGTGAATGACATCCTGCGCGAGGAAAGCCTTCTGCGCGGAGCGGAAGTGGCGCTGGTTGAGAGCGGGCCTGTATTTGCGAAATTCCGCGTCAAGCTGCCGGTCCGCAGTTCGATGATCGAAGAGGAGATTCTCTTCTACCAGGAAATGCCGCGCGTTGAATTCCGTGCGGAAATAGACTGGCAAGAACGTGGCGATCAGGTCAAAGGTGTTCCTCAGCTGAAAGTTTCCATGGGCACCGGCATGAGCGCCGCCAGGGCGCGCTTCGAGGGGCCGTTCTTTATCACCGAGAGGCCTGCGGACGGAACAGACCAGCCTACGCAGAAATGGTCCGCGCTCTGCGGCGACGAGTACAGCCTGCTGCTTTTGAATGACTCGAAATATGGAGTTGACGCACTTGGCGGGCGCATGAGGTTGAGCCTGTTGCGGGGCGCATACAATCCTGATCCGCTTCCTGACATCGGCAGACATTTCATACGTTTCGCCTTCGAAGTCCATCCGCCGCGCCAGTGCAACCGCGTTTTTGCAGAAGCCGGCATGTCGTTCAACCGTTCGCTGCGCACAGCCATGGGCAAGTCTGTCCATCCGGCGCCCGTGTTCGAGATTCTCGACGGTGTCATATGCACGGGGCTTGTGTATGCAATGCATTCCGAAGGCACGCTCATCCGTTTCTTCGAGTGCGAAGGAAAGGCGGGGCGCGTTTCCTTCCGATGGCCCGGTATAAAGAAAGTAAGCGAAGTCAACTTCCTCGAGCATGTCTTGAAAGGTTCCGTAAAGCTGGATGGCGATCGCGTTACTGCCAAGCTGCGTCCGTTCGAGGTCAAGACGCTGCTGATTTTATAAGTAGTCAGAAGTCAGGAGACAGTAGTCAGAATAAATTATCCTTAGAAATTTGTTTTGAGTAGCTTGCGACATCCTTGGCGCAATCGGCCTCTTTGTTTTTTGCGCTCGGAGATCGCAAACTACTTAAGTTTCACGCTGATAAAACTGCGGTCATCGCAGTAGTCCGCTGAATTCTGACTCCTGACTTCTGAATTCCTTTAAATACACTATAACAAAAGGTACACCTAATATGAACTTCAACATTCGATTTGACTTAGCCCGCGGACTGGTCATGACCTGGTCGGACGCCAACGGTTTCACCTTTACTGATCTGCCGCTCCGAGTCCGGCTACGCGGTGCCAACACCTTCTACGTCTGGGGTGGAGTGGAATCAGGAGAAGGTTTGCCGGCATGGGCGGAATCTGATCTCGTGCTGGAACTGTTCGGACGCGGTGAAGTCTGCCGTGTGGAAACCATCAGCGAAGATGGAAGAATAACCGGATATCGCGCGATTACCCGTCATCCGCGGGTTGAGGCAGTCCTGGAGATCCGCGATCAGGCAGGTGAACTTGCCATGTCAATCCTGCTGCGAAATCCGCAAAATGTTGGAGGCAGACGTTTGCCTCTATCTCGTTTTAAACACTTTCAAAAACCGAGTTGTTCATAATCAACGACTTAAATGCGGTCGGAAATTTGTTGGCATTACAAATCCCTCCCTTTTCAGGCAAACCTGATGGCTGACGGTATAGCCACTCCCGTGGCCTGGAAA
>JANYBI010000500.1 GCA_025360875.1 Lentisphaerota bacterium | reverse complement strand
CGACATCTACGCGCTGGGCGGCATTTTCTATCTTCTTCTTACCGGACGCCATCCCTTCAAGGATCTTGGCCATAATGAAGTGCCGAACGCCCCTCTTCCGGATCCGCGTGAATTCAACTATGAAATTCCAGCCAATTTCATAACGATAATTGAAAAGATGATGGCAAAGGATCCTGCCGCAAGATTCCAGTCATGGTCCGAAACCATTTCCCAGATCAACGGTACCTGCCCTGAACTTCTGGGCGCACCGATGCCTGCCGCCTCGTCTCTTGCAAGAATCAATATCCAAGCACTGTCAACCGGCCGTTACGAGGCTTTCGGACAGCCAGCCGGCGACTTCTCCGATGAAAAAAAGAAAACTGTAAGACTCAAAACCGAAAAGATTGGGAAACAAAAACTCACCGAAACTATCGCGAAATTCAACCCGAAAATGGTCGCGGGCATCAACCGGCAGTGGCATGCGGCACGCATCAAGCCGATTGAACTTGACAGGTCACCCGCCAAGGTCTTCATAGTTACAGCAGGCGTGATTTTCGCGGCTTTGACCCTTGTCTCAATAGTTGTAATAATCAACATCATGACCAAGCAGAATACTCCTCTGTCTGAACCGGCGCCCGACCAGTCCATTGTTCCAGCCGTGGTTTCCCCTGTACCTTCAAAACAGCCTGAGAAGACCGTGACCGCAGAACCAGTTCCAAAAATTCAGAAGGAGCCCGCCCAGCAAAACAAGCCTGCCCCCATGGGACCGGAAAAGACCTTCAAGGAAATCTGTGATTTCTATGACGCCAATCCGACCGCCAACATGACAGAGGCCTATAAGCGCTTTGATGCGCTGAAAAACGAATCCATCAGGACAAATGACGTCAAGCTGATACAGGACATAAACGACAAGCAACAGGGGATGGAGGATCTCAAAAAGCGGAAAGTTGCCGAAGTAATTGAAAAACTGAAGACGGAAACCGCTCCTCTGATCAAGGGGGCGGAACAGGCGAAGGCATTTGAACTCATAGAGAAATACAGCGGTGAATTCGCCTCTGAAAGCGTCAATGAGCGCAGAACCCTCATCACATCCCTTAAAACCGCGGTTTCTGAAATCACCGCTTCTTCCCTGAAGGCGGACCTCGACTCATATATGGAGCTTGGCAATTTCGCGGCAGCTGAGATCATTGCCAAAGATTTCAAGGGCAAAACCGAGGAAGAGACAATGAAACAGCGCCAGGAACTCTCCAACTATGTCGATGACAGGAAGACAAAATTCATAAACGATCTCTCCCCGCTGTTCAAGGAGGCCGCGGACAATTTCGTTTCCGGGAAAAACGACCTTACGCTCGAGAAAACCAGGACCTTCCAGAACAGAAACGGACTTTCAAAGGAAGCTGCCGGCTTCGCTGCAAATCTCCTGGAAAACATATCTTCGTTCAAAACTCTTTCACAGTCTCCTCTCACACTTGACGAAAAGATCAAGACATGCGACTCCATGGTCAAAGACGACAGCTCACTTCTCAAAGGGATGATCTGCATCCATGAGAAATCCTTTGATAAAGCCAGGGAGCATTTCAAGGGCATAAAATGCAACCTGGGCTCAAGCTTCATAGCCGCGGCGACTGAAAAAGAGGCGGAATTAGCTTTCTCTTCGATGCTGGTGAAATATGACCTGGTCTTCAATCCTGAGAAGACGGAACAGTTCCTATTGGAAATCTCCCAGAAGAAGATCCAGGCGACGAACGCCTCCACCCTGGTTTCAGCCCTGGCACAGTACAATGAAAAGTACAAAGATACGGCTTTCGTAAAAAAATACGAGAACATAATCGAAGCCATCAGGAAATTCTGCAAGCGCGCAGGCGCGGACGATGCCGAAAAGCCCAGAAAGACATTCACAGTTCAGGCCAATACTCCTGAGGAAGGAGCGGACCAGCTCCAGAAATGCCTCCTGGAAAAGAATGACGGTGTCTCCATCACGATCAAGTCCGGCGAATATTATTCCTCCAAGCTGCGTGATTTCAGCATAAACCAGAACGGCGCAAAACTGATTGGCGAATCCGGAACCATAATTAAAAATAACATCGCCATAACCGGCAAGGACATAACCGTATCCGGTATAATTCTCGATGGCGCCTGGCTCTCCTGCACGGACAATGCCAAGAACATCACATTTAAAAACTGCGTATTCAAGTCGGATATCACAAAAATACTGTCCTGCTCCACCGTGACATTCCAGAACTGCCTGTTCAAAGGGCTCCTTGTTGACAATTCCGGAAACGTGTCCCTCAACCACTGCACCATACTTTCCTCGCCTAACGCACCTGACAAGGCCGCCGCCCTGTGGATCAAAGGTAACTCGGACGTCGAAATCAACAACTCGATCATCTACGGGGAAGGCTGTGGCATAGCCTTCATGAATCCGGACAACTTGAAGGACAGGAAAATCAGCAACACTCTCTGGTACGGAGAGGAGGGCCTTTGCGCTATCATCATCAACGGCAAGATTGACGACAAGGACAAGGTCGAAAACGACAAGAAGGTAAAACTTCCGAAATATTTCAAGGTCAAAAACAACTTCCACTCCCCGCCCCAGTTCGTCGACGACAAGAAAGGCGTCTGGCGCCTCGTCAAAGGTGTCGCAGGAACAAAGAAGGCCGAAGACGGCAAAGATTGCGGAATGATTTTCGAGGACTAGAGATCGAAAATTATTTCAGACCGTCAAGATACCCTGTATGAACAGGACAATCCCGATTATTCCAAAGATGATGCAGACGTACCAGAACTGACGGCGTCTGGTCAGGGCGGCTATGGCTCCGATGGCGATGGCGATCTGGAACAATGTCACGCTTTTCGCAAGAACAAGATGTTCCCTGAGATAATATTCGGACTCCTTCTGGTATTCCTTCGCCTTCTCCATTATTTCTGCCTGCTCCTTCTTGTATTCCTCTATTTTTTCCAGATCCTTCGCATCAACTTTCTTGTCCAGTGCGGCGAGAATGTCTATCTTGCTGTTGAACAGATATGATTTTATGCTTTTCGCCTGGTAGAAGTTCCACTGGTTGGCGCTTCTGATCTGGTTGAGCATGGCCTCATTGGCGGAATGCTCAGCCTTAAGCGCGGTAATTGCGGCGAAAACTGCGAATATCGCAGCTGTCAGCGCAACTCCGAGTATCCATTTTTCAGTCTGTCCGTGCTTCTCCGCATGATGATGCAGATCTTCCTGTGTAGTTTCAAGCGGCACTTCCGGTCCCTTCATATGCAAAATCCTTCCCTGTAAATTTTAAAAGGTGCATAAATTAATCCGGCAACTGCAAGGTGCAATGGGTTACATAAATAATTTTTCCCGGACGGGAAAAATTATGACAGAATCTCGTTCCACGGTTTCTTATAGAACTTGGATTTGTTCTGGAGGCGATTGTATTTGAGCATATGCCAGAGAGCAGCTATCCCGTCCTTCCAGGTGATCTTCTTCCCCTCGTCATAGGTGCGGCCATGGTAGCTTATGGGGACCTCGTAGATCCTAAGTTTCCGTGCATGTGCGAATTTCGCAGTAAGCTCCACCTCTATGCCGAAACGGTCGGAATCAAGATTGACGTTCTGGATGACTTCGCGCCTGAACGCCTTGTAGCACGTCTCCATGTCGGTGAGACTTATGTCTGTCAGGATATTCGAGATAAACGTAAGGAACTTGTTCCCCATACGGTGCCTGAAATAAAGTACCTTGCCGGCTCCCCCATGGAAACGCGATCCGTAGACCACATCAGCCTTGCCTTCGATGATCGGTCT
>JANYBI010000455.1 GCA_025360875.1 Lentisphaerota bacterium | reverse complement strand
ACTACATAGCCACGGCCTCTTACCTATATGGACAGGCGACCCTTAGCTACCTGGGTGAGCCTGGATCGTACCCAGTCACGCCGACTGCGATTAACTGGGCCTCGTCGCACACGATAACGGTTACAATGAGCGCGGCATCCGGCACCGCACAGGCGTTGTTTTTTAGGTATAACTAAAGGACTTATATGCAGATTTATCCTCATCCAACTTCGTGCACGGAATCCGGCGGATGGATCACCGTAACGTTTAACATTTGCAGGGTGGCTGACAAGGCTACGCTGGCGACCGGCATCAGCGTCTCAGTTCCGGCGGGGACGTTGTCGCTGCTGGCAGACACGGTACGCAACCGGTTGTCTGAGTGGCTCGTCGTAAATGTTTTCGCTGGGGACGTGTCGCAGGCGCTTAATGCCTGTATTGCCACTTACTCGGACGCGGACTGGATGGCGTGGGGCATATAAAATGGACTTACTAGGACTACAGAAAACCGTTTCTGACTTAACAGACAAGGTGGCGGAATTAGAAACTCAAATTGTCAAAGACGAAAATGCCATCGTTGACAAGATTCTCGCCGCGCTGATGCCCGAGGTCCAGCAGATGCGGGCCGCGGTGACTGACGGAATAGGGAAGGCCTGCGCGTCGGTCGATCAGATTACTCTGACCGTCAATGCCTCAGTCACGGAGGCGCTTGCTCTTGCCCGCCGCATCGATGGGGCTAAAATCATCTTAGGCCCAGAGGTAGGGTAAAGATCGGCAGCACCTCCGAAAGGTGCAGTTTCAAAATCAAAACGCGATAGGAGAGTCTTACATGTTTTCGATCTCAAACTTTTTCCACTCGGTAGAAAAAACTCTGCACGAGTTCTTCACCCGCAACGGCGGCGCGATTCAGTCCGGCATTTCTGCCGCCACAGCGGCGGTTGGAGTGGCCGCCTCGGTCTCAAGCATCCTGGGGGAGGATCCGAAGGTCGCCGCGTCGCTGGCAAAGATCCAGGACGGGCTGGCAATAGTGGCGAAGGGCGTCACTGCGGAATCAACATCGACCGATCTAAACGGCCACGCGGCAGCGCTGGCTGGGCTCATCACAGATCTGGTGGCCAGCGGCGATATTGGCATCAAGAATGCCCAGACACAGGCGGCCGTCGGGGCAGCCGCCAATAAGGTCAAGGGAGTAATTGGCGTGCTTCAAACCGCAGCGGAAAACGCGCCCAAGGCTGTTTGAAAATATGCCAGATTCCCGCATTACCAGCTTGACAGCGATAGACCTGCTGAAGTCGTTCGAGGGCCTGCGCCTTGCTTCCTACCAGGACGGCGCGGGGATCTGTACCATTGGCTACGGCCATACGAAGGGTGCCACAGAAGGGCAGGTAATCACGGAACTGGAGGCTGAATCCATGCTCCGGGAAGACCTGAAAATGGCCGAAACTGCGATCAATCAGAGCGTGCACGTTGCTATCACGCAGCACCAGTTCGACGCGATGGCGTGCTTCGCGTTCAATGTGGGATGCGCGGCATTCCGCCAGTCATCAGTGTTGCGACTGCTCAATTCTGGGAATTCGGCATGGGCTGCTGAGTCGTTCCTGAAATGGAACAAGATCAGGGTGAACGGAGAATTGGCCGAATGTCCCGGCCTCACACGCCGGCGCGAAGCAGAGCGGAATTTATTTCTGACTCCGGAAGGGGAGGTGTGCACTTGAAAGAATACATTCCAACCATGTCGATGATGGTGGCGCTGGGCATGATTCTTGCCACGCTGATTGTGCTGCACCTGACCGGCGCAAAGCCCGAGAGCCCCGTGCTCCTCGGGCTTGTCTCTGCGGCCTCCGGCATGGCAGGGGCCATCGGCGGGTTTTCGATGCAGCACCAAGGACGTCCATCGTCGATCAGCGATTCACCAGGTGCCAAAATTTACGACGGGGATCAGCCGAAATGAACGCAGTCGTGTTCCGAAAACAGAACATGGTAACGTCTTGAGCCAGAACGATACACCCTTGAAATTCACCCTGGAGTATCACAATTCTATCAGGGATGCGATCAGTAGCATTGACCACTACGCAGCCACCAACGACCGGCGCGCCGACGCCAGTGATCGCAGGTCAGAGGCAATGGAGGCCAGGATAGAACAGGCGGTTCTTCGCATCGATATCCTGGAAAAACAGTCTTCCCGATGGCTCGGTATCGGTGCCGGGTTCGGTATGGTGGGGGGGCTCCTGGTGGTTGTATGGAACTTCGCAGCCAGTGTGATGGGGCTGCTGAAACATAAGTGAGGTCAGATGCTTCTCGCGGCTGGAGTAATCTGCAGTGGAGCTGCGCTGGTGCTGGCACTGGGGGCGCTCTCTGCACGACGTCGCGCACTTCTTTCGATAAGGCACAATCTGGCGCGGATTCGAATCAGACTGTCAAGAAGTAGTAGCGGGGGAAGTTCTTGACTGGCCTGGGGCCAAAATAATCGCGGCGCCGTTCACCCGCTCAGGTCGTTCACACTGTTCACGCGTTCACGCTGTTCATGGCTTGCAGTCAGACAGTATTCATGAGAGACTTTCAGTGTGGTTTGAAGTTTTATGAGGCCCGCCGGCAGCGGGCCTTTTTTTTTGATGCAACGTCCCCTTTCGGGAAATGGTGTAAAATTCAGGAATGCCTGATGAATCCCCGATACCGCCTCCCGAAGATCCCCTTCCGATCAAACCTCCTAAA
>JANYBI010000414.1 GCA_025360875.1 Lentisphaerota bacterium | reverse complement strand
ACCAAATCCCATCTTATTGTATACATTATAACAGCACTTGATTATTTTTTCAGTGATTTCCTTATGTTCATAATCCATAATTATCATCCTGTAAATCCTGTTATCCTGTCCAGTTTTCTTATTTTAATTTTCTCGCTGCTTCCATCATGTCTTCGACCGACGGCAAAAACGCCTTTTCTAGCGAATACGCCTGCGGGGCGATTCCGTTCTTGGCGCCGACCTTTATGACAGGGGCATCAAGATGATCAAAACAGTTGGCGGTCACCTCCGACACGATCTCGCCGGTGAAACTGCCGATGTCAACGCATTGGCTTATCGCGACACAGCGACCGGTCTTCCTGACAGATTCAAAGACTGTCTGCCAGTCGAACGGAACAAGCGTCCTCGGATCTATGACTTCCACGCTGATGCCTTCTTCTTCAAGCTTGTTGGCAGCCTTGAGCGCGTCGACAACTGCCGGTCCCCAGACAACAAAGGTCACGTCTTTTCCTTCCTTGACGACCTTCGCCTGGCCGAACGGAATGAAATATTCCTCTTCCGGAACAACATCTTTGTTTCCATACAGGAGCTGGCCTTCTACGAACACAACGGGATTGTCGTCGCGGATTGCCGTCTTGATGAGCCCCTTCGCATCATATGCGTTCGAAGGATATGCGACGTATGTTCCGGGGATGTGGCAGAACATCGATTCAAGCGACTGCGAGTGCTGTCCGCCGTATCCTTTGCCACCGCCAACGCTGCAGCGGATGACCATCGGGACCTTGACGTTTCCGCCGGTCATGTAATGCCATTTTGCGGCCTGGTTTGAAATCTGGTCGGAAGCCATGAGCGCGAAATCCATGTACATGAGCTCGACGACCGGACGATATCCTGTCATCGCCATTCCGACGCCGGTACCACAGATGCACGCTTCGGAGATAGGAGTGTTGAAGATGCGTCCGCGTCCGAAATATTCCAGAATCCCCTTGGTCAGCTTGAACGCGCCACCGTAGTCGGCAACGTCTTCTCCGTATACGACAACTCGCGCATCGCGTTCCATCTCCTCGAGAATACCTTCCTTGATGGCGTCACGGTAGTTCACCCTGCCTTCGGCATCGCGCTTGACCGACGGGCGCGGACCTTTCTTGTCGATCTTCTGGTAAACTGCAGGCACTTTGTCGCAGCTGGTATCGGCATACATGTATTTGATGACGTCCTTCGGATCGGGATCTGCTGAATCAACAGCCTGTCTTGCGGCCTTCGCATTCCTGTCGGCGACCTTCTTCTCGAGACCGGCGAGCACGTCTTCATTGAAAACTCCTTCATCCAGAAGGCGTTTCCTGAATGCCGTCACCGGATCAACCTTCTTCCACCTTTCCTCCTCGTCCTTCGTCCTGTACTCGTTGCGGGGATCGGAGAGGGAATGTCCATAGTAGCGGTATGTATCGAACTCAAGGAGGACGGGCCCTTTGCCCTCGGCTATGATCTTCTTCGCCCTGGCAATGGCTTCACGGACAGCCATGACGTCCATGCCGTTCACGACTTCCGCGTGCATGTTGTCGTTGTCAAAACCTGCGGCCCTTCTTGCCAGGCAGTCGACTCCGGTGACTTCGCCGTCGGCGCGGCCTGTCATTCCGAAATGGTTGTTGATGATGCAGTAGATGATCGGAAGTCCGAAATTGATGCTTGTGAGTTTCTTGTTGGTGAACTGGTCCTGCGCGGCCCAGTTGAGGGATTCGAGGACGACTCCGTTGGCGTACGCGCCGTCACCTGCGAAACAGCAGACAACCTTGCCCTTCTTATCCTTGTCGATATCGATGCGCGAGGTCATGGCGGCTCCAGTGGCGATCGGTACTCCGCCGCCGACGATCGCGTTTGCGCCGAGATGTCCTACGCGGAAATCGAAGATGTGCATGCCGCCGCCCCTGCCCTTGCCATAACCCGCCTCTTTTCCAAAGAGTTCGGCGATTGTGCGGAACACATGATCCTGCATGACGGCTTCAAGAAGCGCCTCTCCTGCGAGATTCGCAAATTCCGGACAGCGTTCCTTCAGTTCTTTCTCACTCATCTTGCGGATCGCGAAATATCCCTTGGAGATCGAATCACCATGACCACGGTGGGTAGAAGTGATGTAGTCGGTAATATTAAGGATAGAACATGCGCCTGCACAGGTCGCCTCCTGTCCGATGGAAAGATGTGTCGGTCCGCGGTACTCATAGTCCTTGATGCATTCATAGGCACCGGTACGGAGCTTGAGGATCATTTCCTCGAACTCGCGGACAACGAGCATACATTCGTAAAGCTCAAGGATGTCCTCCTTCTTGACGGCACCATCCTTCAAGTCATCCTTGATCATCCTGTTGTACGTATAGCCTTCTATAGGCTGGAGCTTGTACGTGCGTTTTTTGAAATCCGGACCGAGATCACTGTAATAGTTGCCCATTTTTCCTAACTCCTTATATTATTATTGTATGAATCGGAGAATCGGTGAAACGGAGAATCGGCGATTACTTTATAAGCCATTTATCCGCTTCATCTATCATCAACACCAACTGAGACATTATACGTTCATATTTCTGATCAATTCCACTTTTAGTTTCATGTGAAAAATATTTACATTTAAAAGCAAATTCATTCCATACCTGTGTCTCGCATGCTTCACCTTCAGAATCGCTTAGTTTTGCTATGAAAGCAGCCTTATATCTTCTCTTCCTCCATGCCTCTGCAATATTTGTACAAACAGATCTGGAGGATCTTCTCATCTGATCAACCATGGAATATCTTTCCTCCGGAGGAAAGGTTTTTGTCAACTCAAATATTTCCATCGCCACTTCAAGCGCATTTTGATATACTCTTAACTCCCTATAGCTCTCAATTCTCTTTGCCATATTCTCTTCCTTATCTCCGATTCACCGTTTCGCCGATTCTCCGATTCGTTTTAAACTAGCACATCGATCCCCTTCTTCCTCAGTTCCTTCGAGAGTGCCGGAGATATTCCGGAATCAGTGATAACCACGTCTATATCGGAAAGCGAGCCGCTGACAGCGAATGATTTCTTGACGAGTTTCGAACTGTCGGCAAGCAGAATCGCCTTTCCTGCCCTTTTCAAGATCAGTTCCTTCGTAAAGGCCTCATCGGCATCAGTCGTGGAAATACCGTCCTCGACAGTAAAGCCGATTGTTCCAAGAAACGCCTTGTCGACATGCAAAGTTTCAATGATCTTGGAGGTGAGCGGCCCCACAAGCGTCCTACTGAGCGGCCGGAATTTCCCGCCAACAATTATTAGGGTGTGCCCGCTTTCCATAAGTTCGGCTGCGGCCATCAGCGAGTTCGTGACAACTGTAAGCCCTTTTCTGGCGCCAAGCATTTTCGCAAGAGCCAGCACCGTGCTCCCGCCGTCGAGATAGATCGTATCCTTGTCGCTTATAAGTCCAAGTGCGAGTTTCGCAATTCTTTCCTTTTCTTCCGGCTTTATCGATTCTTTTTCCTTGAAGACCGGTTCGTGTTCGGAAAACTTCACCCTGACAGCTCCGCCGTGGACACGTTTCACCTTCCCCTGCTGCTCAAGCGAAAGAAGGTCGCGCCTGACCGTCGCTTCAGAAACATCCAGCTTACCGCTGAGCTCGGAAATAGTCTTGGCATCCTCACCAAGTTCGGTCAGGATTATCGATTCTCTTTCAGGTGTCAGAAGTTTTCTTTTTGAGTCCATAATACCTGCCCACAGATTACACAGATAATGCTTGTTTATTATTTGTTTTGCAATATTATGACATATTATGAATTAATTTGCAATATTTATTTTACAAAAAGTGAAACTTTTTTGAATAATAAATATAATGAACAATGTTTTGCGCGGACACATCGATAGTTGTCGCCTATTACTGTAGCGAGGAGAAAAGCTCCGGCTTATACGATCCCCGGGGATCAAATAAGAGATCAAATAAAAAGAGCACGCTAACGGCTGTGAACTTGGGAAACTTAAAAGCAGTCCCAAATTTCGATTACCCAATCATCCAGCCATCCAATAATTCGCCACTGGTGAATAAATCCATTTATCCATAAAGATTTGACACTAGGCGTCAAATCTTTATCTTGTACGTCCTGATCTCGAATGGCCGCATTGTGATCTCTACAGGCTTTGAACAGATGATCGGCCTGCCTTCAGTCCATTCCATAAGGTTTGTCTCGACAAGTTTCGATTTCGGCGCGTTGACCCTGAGGACGCCTTTTGAGGAGCGCCCCTTGGTTTCGACAAGCCGTATCACATGGCAGTTTTCCTTTTCAGCTTTTTTGATCACTTCCATTGAGATGCCGTCGCTCTCGATTGTGCATGGAACCTGGTATTTCGGTTTCCCATATCCGTCGAACACGTTCACGCCCATGTTCAGCATTGCAGCCTCAGCCATCACATCCGACTCGGTCAGAGTCCCTTTGTGAGGCAGAAGGGAATATGTGAACTCCTGGATTCCGAGATCGGCATCAGCATCGGGATGTGTCGGCGAACGCAGCAGATTCAGGTCGAGTACGTTCTCAAGGATCTTATGCCCGTACTTGCAGTCGTTGAGGATGGCTACGCCGTATCCATGCTCTGAAATATCCGCGTAACGGTGTCCGACCACCTCGAACTTCGCAAAATCCCAGCTGGTGTTGCGGTGTGTGTTCCTGTTCATGAACGAATATTGGATGTCATAGTTCGCGGTTTCGCTCCTGATGTCGACAGGGAATGAGACCCTGAGCATCTTGTGCCGTTCCTTCCAGTCCACGACGGTCTTGAAATCGATCCGCTTGCCGGTGAAGGAGAGATATGCCTCCTGGACGATCTCCGAGGCTCCGATCTTCAGAGTGAACCTTATTCCGTTCCTGACAAAACCTCCGGGAATCTTTTCCGCCTTGACCGCCTGCGCCGTCTCAAGCAGGCATTTCTCGTAGTAGATGTCTATGTCCCAGGCATCCCAGCAATGGGGCCTGTCCTTGTACAGGGAAAAGAGATTTCCTGTTCCGCCTTTCTCAAGAACTTCCCGTCCGCATTCCTTGTCGAATATTCCGGTGATCGTCCCGTCTTTTCCAAATTCATATCTGATCAGATCATTTTCGAGCACAAGGTCCTTTCCGGGAGCCGTTTCACCTGCCGGCGCTTTTCCGGATTTCTCAAAGACCTCGAATCCCTGGGCGGGAACTTCAACGAGTGCGAATGTTTTTTTACCTTCCTTCTGTACGAGGACTTCGTTGCCATCCTTGTCGATAAGGCCGCAGTCAAGACCGTCTGGCAATTCCACGACGCCGGAATATGGATATGAGAGGCAGTTCGACATTACGAGATAGTCATCGTTGCGCTCGAAAAGGTTTTTTCCTGCGTTGCAGATGAGCTCATGGCATTTCGCGAGACATTCGGCATGTTCCTTCTGAGTCGTCTCATAGACTTTGCGTATGCTTGAGCCCGGCAGGATGTCATGGAACTGGT
>JANYBI010000381.1 GCA_025360875.1 Lentisphaerota bacterium | reverse complement strand
ATCTGGATGCGGCGACCAAAGCGAAAATGGAGCTGAAAAAATATTGATTTTTCTTTTCCAATGCCTTTTCACCAAAAAAAGTAGCCAGCCCTTTTGAGGCTGGCTACGTACTTCACTGAACTCTTACTTTCGTTCTTCGTGCTGTTAACCTACATTGTAAACGAGGATTTTCAAACTATGAGAGCTGTACGTAAAATCCCATCAATAAGAGCTAGGCCATTACGTACCTGAGTGAAAATGACTCCACTTGCACTATATTCCGACCATTTTCGAATCCAGAACCATATAGAAAGGAGAGATGAGCTATGGCAAATATCCCCGACAACATTAGAGCTGCGATTGAATGCCTTCTGGAGCCCTATGGCCTGGAATTCGAATTGGTCCAGTCGTCAAGCAGAACTGGAAAACGATATTTGGATGTCAGAAGTGCCGTGACCTACAGCAGCCTATCACGGTGGACACTATCCAGGGCTGATAAGCTTCCGCAGATAAAGATAGGTGCCGGCAAGACCGGCAAGATCCTTTACGATATCAACGATCTGGACAAATTCCTTTCAAGTCATAAGAAAAATACAAACACAAGGAGCTATGGGAAATGAAATCGAATTCACAGAAGGCAATCAGGTCGCCAAAGAGTGTAAAACTGTATTCTATCAATGAGCTTATGGAGGAATTTTCAGTATCGAGGCCGACGATGAACCGCCTTGTTTATGGCGGCTATATAAAGACTATCCGAGTTGGAAGGGCTGTCCGGATACCGGAATCAGCCGCTCTTGAGTTTATTGCGAATGGCGGGGAAAGGAATATTTAGGAGTTAAAATCGTGAAAACATGATTTGCAAAGCTATATTCCACCATGTTCAAATGCCTGAATAAATCTACTGGCAGGGAAGTCGTAATCCTCGATCCGGAGTGGACAGCAGAAGCTGCCATCGGGAACCTGCGTGAAGCAGGCCGGCTTGATCAACTGGCATGCCAGGGATGTAGGCAGTCTGTCAGAATCCGCGCAGGTGAGGAAAGACGACCACATTTCGCCCACAAGCATCTCTCTGATGACTGCGTCTATGAGGACGAATCCTCTGACCTGAGGAGTACCAGGGCTGTCCTCTATGAATGGCTGGTATCCAAATACGGCGACGCTGTTACAATCGAAAAGAAGTTCGATGATGAAGGTCTGCTCCGACCAGTCGATTGCTGGGTTGAAAAAGGTTCCAAGATATTCGCCTACTGGATCTTTGCTTCGGGAATGAAGCCAGAGGACAGGGACTGGCTTAAGTATGTGACCTTTGCCCATGAAGAAAACGTGAATTGGTTATTCACCAGCGGAATGATGAAAATAGATACCGAGAACCCTAGACGTCTCTCCCTGACCACAACTGAGCGCGATTTCATGAAGCCCTCGGCATATGATGACGAGTTGGAAGGGAAATCCTATAATGCTGATGTCAAGCAATCCTTGCACTATCTTAATGCTGACAGCAGAACATTGACGACTTATCGGAATTTGTTGCCTTTTCACAAGCCCCAGGTCTATGCCGGTGACAAGCGCACAAGCTCTTTGTCGGAACTGATGATATCTCCAGCAAACGGGGAGTTCGTTCATCCTGGAGAGCATGAAATGCTACTGGAGCAAAGAAAAGAAGCGGCCGCATTGAAGGCCATGAGAAAGGAAATCGAAGCCAGAAGGCATGAACAGCATATGAATCCCTCACAAGAACTCGTTCATCCTGCACCAGCCCCGAATGCCAAGGAGGGAACCTGTATCCACTGCGGAAAGAGGACTACGGACTATTGGTATTTCGACGGGGCAACAGGTGAATGCGAATGCAATGATTGCAAGGCTTTGGGGAAGACTTGAGTTTTGACTGTCCTTGCCATGCTTCCCTGTACGGTTATATTATCAACCTGACAACATAGCGTGGGTAAAAATGACACAGCAAAAATACAGCTGGCCGGGAGATTGTAAGGTTGTTCGACCTTTACGGCAGGATGAACAAGATAAAAAAAGTTCATCATCTACGCGGAGAAGATGGCGATAGAGGCAGCTTAAAATTCAAGGGGCAGGTGTCCTTTTATAAGCGCATAGTTGATAATTTAAGATAATTTAGAATGGTATATTTATGATAACATATCATGGAACATCTTCTGCAAATGCTAGTTATATAGTCGCCGGCACAGTTGACGTCATTTGTGGCGGCGGTGAATTAGGGCGTGGATTCTATACAGGGCAGTTTTGTCACGAAGCGAAGGCATGGGCCTTTCACGTTTCAAGAAATAAGAAAAAGAATGTTGTCATGTTCGAAACCTCTGACAATCAAATTGATGCGCTTGATTATTTAATATTTGATCGAATGTCGGCGCAGAACTTTCGAAATAATATTCGTCGCGCCCAAAAAACAAGAACCTACGTTTTTAATGTTGACATGGTATGGGCTCCGATTGTTGGTTCAACACGTGTGTCTGGCGAACAAAATAAATGGGAATCTATCTCTGCTCAAAAACTCTTAAATGGAGCAGACACGATAAGGACAGTTATATGACTGCACTGGTTCACTATCTAGTTCGAGATCCATTACATGATCTAGGGCTGATCTATCCACAAGAATTGCCAGACAAGTACCAGGCACTTGGTAGTTTCTATTTAATGGGTTCGAAAGATAGTAGTCCACTGAGTAGATATTATTTTCATGCTGTGCATGGAGACATACTTTTTTGGTTTTATCCAACCAGTCTTTGCCGATCTCCATCCAGTTCAAAAGCCATAAAGCACGAATAGGATGAGTCGGCGATACCAGCACAGCCTCACGGTGCCTGCCGCGGAAATCTGTCAATACCATATGAATAGAGTCCACAGCAAGAATATTGCGTATGAATTGTAGATGTTGTTGCCGTTCAATCCCTGTAGCTGTCTCAGCTTGTTTCATAAGGTCCCTAACGAGATCGAGATAGGCCTCGGCATATGTCAGACACTTCTTTTCGGAATCTCTAAATGACAACCCTTGCATGACCAACTCTGAATTATCTTTCCGCACAACTGAAAAAAAATCCTCCCTAGCTGCAAGGAAAGAGAGCATTGATGCTGATGTTGGAAGCGATATTCCTAATTTTACAGGAGTTTCAGCCTTGTCAGCGTTGATCTGCATTCTCCATCCTGAAGGGTGTTTTGGCGCGGCAAGTATTTGCTGTTCAATAGATTTAACGATTTTTGACATAGGTATCTGAACCGCCCCTTCACGTCCAAACTTGGCTATCAGAGTTGACTGACGTGATACTTTTTTCGAATGTCCTCCGTCTGCCCATGATACCCCGCCAAGAACTATTTCGTCAGGATTCCTGTCATCTGCAATAGCGGTGAGCTGTAATCTAAAGTATGCATGTTCAACACTCTGCTCAACAGGAATGGCTCTTTGTGGTGGTTCTTCTTCTATTTCACCAGCAGGAAGAACATAGAATGGTTCACTCTCATATAAGTGTCTGGAAGTCCCGGGATCGGCAGGAGATTCCATGGGAATCTGATCCCCTTCTGTAGTCCAAGGAAGAACCCGAATAAAATGCCATCCTTCCTCAAATTCAATTTTACTCAAGAGTACCGATTTCTTGCTTTCAAGAAGCAGACTCTTTATCCGTTAATTTAGCCAGTTCGAGCGACAAGTCAACAAGCTCGAGACTCATCTCCTTGAAG
>JANYBI010000363.1 GCA_025360875.1 Lentisphaerota bacterium | reverse complement strand
CGTGCTTCCGACAGCTTCCTTGCCGCCTTCCTTTAAAACTTTTACTGAAGCGGATGCCACTTTCCTGTATTCCGCAAGCAGAGGGACCAGATCGGTTTTGACGATCCCCGAGACGCCGTTATATGTCATCGACATGCTTATCTGGGGGAGGGGTTCCGGCTTCCGGCGAGGATCGTAGAGGCGGACTAGGTTTGTCACCTCTTCCTGGGCAAGAGGCCTGCTGTATACGCGGAAGTCGTCGATGGCGGTCCTGGGGGCGTCGACCTTGCGCTGTTCCCAGTATGTGCATGGTCCGAAGCGGATTGTCTGGGGTTTCGAATTAAGCCACCATTCGGGCTTGGGAGCGTTCCTGGTAGGATCAGCGTTCGGATAGATCGGCAGCCAGATACTCCAGGCGCCGTCCGGGCTTCTCTGCTGGCCGTCCACATAATATTTGAAGTCAGTGCCTTCCCATGCAATTGCGACATGGGTCCAGTGTCCGGGAGATAGCTCAGGCGGGTTGTAGGCTCCCTCATCCATGTTCATATTGATGTTGAATTCCACGAGAGGACCGGTCTTGCGGAACTGGCGATCGTATGAACCCTCCACATATTCACCGTAGACCTGGAACAGCCCGAATGAAAGAGGTGGTACGGCATCAAAGGGATTTTCACGAGTGAGATTGTCCCAGTCGAGAGGATGCATCCAGAAGGCGATCGTCCCCCGTGAAGTCAGCAGGTTCCCCGCGCCGTCATATGAAGGTGAAAGTGAACCTTCTCCTGCCATCAGCGCATTGCCCTCCACGCCTTCAGGGAAAAGGAGCCGCACCTTGCCCTGGGAAATCTCCTCGTCCTGCTTCGTCACCGTATGTTCGGTGGACTTTGTGTCCTTCGCGCAGACATCCGGCTTGAGCGTCTTGTTGAAGCCGTCGCGGAAAAGCAGATCGGCCGCGTCGCGGAAAAATGGCTGTCCGGAAGGAACCTCCCATTTTCTGCCGGGCTCGGTCCATCCCAGGTCGAGCCTGTAGAAATTCTGCGCCCTGTTCGAGAAACGCACTTCGTCCACGGTCCCCTTGAATCCTCTTTTATGTCCCAGGTCGTTGCCTACGATGAAGGCGCCGATAGGGGCTGTGTCCTCAATTGGCTCCTTGAACTTCTGGGACCGTATCTCAATGCCGTCAATGAAAAGCGATGTCTCAACTCCTTCCGGCCATTCCAGCTTCCAGTTCAACGCGACATGTGTCCATTTTCCGGCGCTGATCTTCATGTCAGTTGCGGGCCATGGGGTCTTGCCATGCCATTTCACCTGGAGTGCTCCGTCGCTTTTCAGGATGAGTTCCACAGGGACGGTACTGGGTTTTTCCTTCGAATACAGGAACATCAGGCACGCATCCGCCTTGGGCAGTTCATCGGGACGCATCCAGAATTCCAGCGAACGGGCCTTGCTGACTTTCGAATCGAAGCCCATGATGGATCCATCTATCCCCTTGAAGGCTAGACCTCCGCTGAAACGTCCTTCTGCAACATATTCACAGGCGCCCTTCATGACCCCGGCCGGACCCATCGCATGGTCGTTTTTCACGCCGCCGGAATCCTTCTGGTCGCTGTCCTTGGGAAGAAGGCTTTCCTCCTTCGCGGGTTCGGCAATGTCCAGGTCGTCAGCGTCAGGTTGTACTCCCTTGTCGTCAAGATGGTACAGGGCGACAACCGACTCGTCATACTTGTAGGGCTGCCAGAATATCGAACGGGAGAGGCGGTTGTATTCGGCGCTTTGCGAAGATGCGGAGAAGAGGGGCGCAATCAGCACTGCGAGGATAATTTGGAACGGAAAAGAGGAAGTGTTTTTTTGCATGGATGATCGGCCTTTCGGTTTTATGGGTTCCCATAGGATAATTTGCCAGACTGTCTCGAGATGTCAATGTATTGTCGGGATTTTATCAAGGGAAGAAATCCGTGCGGAAATGCGCCAGTTTTACCGGTGGTCAGGGCACGTTCTCCAGTCCTGGGACAAAATTTAATTTGATTCTGCCCGGGTTTCGATTATCTTGCCGCCATGATAGAAGGTTTTAAAGAATTCAAATTCATGTCAGAGAGCCGGGAGGACAAGATGAAAATTTATGTTTTGGGTGACAGCATATCGGTACAGTATGGCCCTTATCTCCAGAAGTATCTCAGGGGAATCGCTGAATTCTCCAGAAAAGGAGGAATGGATGAGGCGATGCGCAATATTGACAGGGCTGTCGGCGCGAACGGTGGTGATTCATCCATGGTGCTGGCTTTCCTCGAAGCGGAATCGAGGTCAGGCGGGATTGATGCGGATCTCCTCCTCCTGAACTGCGGCCTGCACGATATAAAGACGGATCCAAAGACTGGAAAGAAGCAGGTATCCCTTGAAGACTACGTGAAAAACCTCGGGGAAATCGTTTCCACGGTCTCGAAGATGAAACCGAAGCTTGTCTGGATCAGGACCACGCCATGCGACGAGAAGATCCACAACAGCCGTCCGACAATGGAATTCCACAGATTCTCGGCCGACTGCAAGGCGTACAATGAGGTAGCGGATAGGATCATGGATGAATTGGAAGTACCGATGATAGATCTTCACACGTTTACGGCGAACATCGGAGGCGATATCTATTGCGACCATGTGCATTTCCATGATGATGTCCGGGAGAAGCAGGCCGCATTCATAGCCGGCTGGCTGAATGCGATGAATTATTAAGGGAATTTCAAAACGGCATCAGAGGATCATTTTGGAACGGCGGTGAAGCACATATAGGTCCAGGGCAGTACCGGATCGATACGCTTGCTCCATTCCACATGCCCATCAACGAAGAGAACGTTCCCTCCTTTGGCTATGGTGGGGTTTCCGCCATGGCGGGCGTTGCCGCCACGTTCATCGAAAGTGCGACCATCCCATCCCGGCCAGCCGCCGGCCGCGGGATAAATCTCCACCAAGGTACTTATGGACGAAGGATTCCGTATGCGGTTGACTGAGTTTACACCATACCTGTAATTGCTCCCGGATATGTTTAGCCATGCTGGACTTTTCTCTGCCATTTCAATGGAGGACCAGCCGCATTTGTTGTCGTTTGGCGGGGGTTGGTTGGGATCACCAAGATCCATGCTGCCTGCCTGTGGATGGGCGAGGTATGCTGAGGCCGATGTAAGGTAGAAGAACCAGGTTCCACCATATCCGCCGCCCTTGTCTGCGTTCGTCTTTTCCTGGGAATAGAATGCCGGACATATCCAGATGCGCCAGTTTCCGTTGCAATAGTCATACATCGTCTGTTTCTGCTGTATGACGCCAACATTGGCTCAGTCGTCGTCCTGGACAGTGGGCAGTGCGTTATTGAAGTCGTTAATGTATGATGTTACGGCCAATCCCTGCTGTTTCATGTTTGAAAGGCAGAGTATCCTGCGTGCCTGCTCTTTCGCATTTTGCAGCGCCGGCAGTAGCATCGCCGCAAGTATTGCGATGATCGCAATGACCACGAGTAATTCGATCAAAGTGAAAAAAACTGCTTCATTTCTATCTGCAAGCATCTTCTTCATATTGTCTCCTTAATTATTGTGAGTTTACAGTTTAATTGTCATTTTTCAAATTTGCATTTTATCGTGGCAATTTCAAAATTGCCTCTATTAAGATGATTTCAAAGTTGGAGTGCGCTGCTTTAGCGTGTGCAACCTGTTGAATGCAAAGACACACTAAAGTTGTGAACTCCAACGGGTTTGTTTCCG
>JANYBI010000356.1 GCA_025360875.1 Lentisphaerota bacterium | reverse complement strand
CCGCATTTCGAAAAAATGCTTTATGACCAAGCGATGCTGGCGATGGCCTATGCTGAAGCCTACCAGGCCTGCGACAGGGAGGAATTTGCGAATACTGCAAAGGATATCGTCGGTTATGTCCTGCGCGACATGACATCTCCCGATGGCGCCTTCTATTCCGCTGAAGATGCCGACAGCGAAGGGGAGGAAGGCAAGTTCTATGTCTGGAAATACAAGGAGATATTTTCAGCCCTTTCCCCTGAGGATGCCCTTGTGGCGGTAAGATGTTTCAATGTCGATGACGAAGGTAACTTCACAGATCCCATTCACGGCAATACTGCGAACAACATCCTTCACGTGACTAAGCCGCTCGATAAGCTGGCTGCCGAATTTGACAGGACCGTGCCTGAGATGGAATCGACCATCTCAAGGATAAGGCTGGAGCTGCTTGAGGTGAGGAATGCCAGGATCCGGCCTTTCAAGGACACAAAAATCCTTGCCGACTGGAACGGGCTGATGATCGCCGCGATTGCGAAGATCGCAGGAGTTTTGAATTCAGAAGTCCTGCTCGGGGCTGCAGGCAAAGCCGCTGATTTCATCCTTGGCAAGATGCGGAATGGAAAAGGGAGGCTTCTTCACCGTTGCATCGATGGTGAACTCGCAGTTGACGGACAGCTTGACGACTATGCCTGCATGATATGGGGGCTGATCGAGCTCTATGAGGCAGGATTTGATGATAAATACCTGAAGGCTGCAATAGAGCTGGACAAAGTTCTCAGTGGAGATTTTCTGGATACGGCAAACGGCGGATATTTCATGACCACTGAAAAATATGAAAAGCTAATCTTCCGGCCAAAGGTGAACTTCGACGGAGCGCTCCCTTCGGGGAATTCAGTGCAGATGATGAATCTACTGAGGCTTTCAGCGTTTACAGGAAATCCGGAGTATGAGGAGACAGCATTTAATATCCTGAAGTCAGTCGCGGAACTTGTCAACCGTTATCCGGGAAGCTTCACGAACTACCTGAGCGCACTTCTTTACTCCGAAAATTCCTGTGAAGTCGTGATTGTCGGAGGAAAGGCGGATACTGAAATTGCGAAGTTTGCGGAGAAAATAAGAGGAACATACCAGCCTTTCAAAACTCTCTTGTTAATCCCGTCAGGTACAGGCAAATCTGAAATCCTGAAGATTGCGGACTTCGCAAAGGATTACAAACAGGTCGACGGAAAACCTACATTCTATGTCTGTAGAAAACATGTCTGCGGTCAGCCATTGAGTGATGGCGAGAAAGTGTTGGATTTGATAAAGTGATGCATTTTTAAAAACCAATTTCCATGATATACCATAATATTAAGGAGTCATCTCATGAATTCACGTGAACGTATGCTGGCGGTTATCAACCATCAGCCTGTAGACAGGATTCCTACGGACATATGGGCGACCGGCGAGGTTTTTACAAAGTTAAGGGAACACTTTGGCGAAGGTGTTGATGTCTTTTCCGAGCTTCACATTGACGGCATGGCTGGAGTCGGAGCCGATTATGCCGGACCAGTGCTTCCCACGATGCCGAAAGGGGAGGGGATTGACATGTGGGGCTCGAAAACAAGAAGAGCCGAACATGCAGGCGGAACTTATGACGAGCAGTATTTCTATCCTCTGGCGGATGCCGCGACAATGGATGATCTTGACAAATACCCATGGCCCAGTGCGGACTGGTTTGATTATTCAAAGATGAAGGAGAAGGCGGAGGAATTGCGGAAAACCAAGGTCGTCAGCTGTGGCTACATGGCTCCTTTCTATTTCCATAACAATCTGCGCGGGCTCGAACTGTCATTAGTGGATCTGATCGCAGAACCGGAACTGGCGCATGAGACAATCCGACGGATCTCTGATTTCTTCTACGAACATCACAAAAGAATGTTCGAGGCGTGCGATGGACTCATCGACCTCACACAGGTCACAGATGATCTTGGAAGCCAGGCCGGACCGATGATCAGCCTTGAAACATACAAGGAGTTCTATGCTCCACATCACAGGAGACTGATCCGGCTCTGCAAGGACTTTGGTCTGAAAGTCTTTCATCATGACGATGGCAGCAACAGGATTTTCCTTCCGATGCTTGTTGAGATGGGCGTTGATATCCTGAATCCGGTACAGTGGACATGTCCTGGCATGGACATGGTTGAACTCAAGGCTGAATTCGGGAAGAAAGTCTGTTTCCATGGTGCAGTTGAGAACCAGCGTATCCTTCCTTTTGGCACGCCGGATGAAGTCCGGGCGGAAGTAAGACATTGCATTGATTCATTGGCAAGCGACAAGACTGGGTATATCCTTGCGCCTTGTCATAACCTCCAGGGAATCACGCCGGTAGAAAACATCCTTGCGATGTATGATGAGGCCTGGAAATACGGGAAGATGACTCAGGCTTGAAAATATTAGTTGCAAGATTTATTGTATCGCAAAGAGGAGAAGACGTATGGTATTGCAGGCAATAGAGAAAGAAGGCGGATTATTCATTCCCCTGAAGGACAAAAAAATCCTCAGGAAAAAAAGACTTTCCCTGACAATTGAGATTCGGAAACATGTTGTATCCGGTCCTAAGAAAGGGATAGTGACTCTTACGGCCGGTCTTATGAAAGGCAAAATGCCGGATGGTTTGGAATACCAGAACCGCCTCAGAGGCGAATGGGATCGTTGATGCG
>JANYBI010000351.1 GCA_025360875.1 Lentisphaerota bacterium | reverse complement strand
ATTTCCCGATCCAGATATTCCTCGCGTTTTTCGGGAAATCGAAAAGATGGAGGCGATGCGCAACGCCAACAGCAAAGATGGACCGGGCGGGCGTCCGCCACATCCGCCCAAACCTTCCGTCGATGAGCTGAAAAGCAGAGTTGAGAAGACGGCTCCGGCGACGCAGGCCAAGATGCACCAGTTCTTCATGGACATGCGCAAGAGGATGGAAAAACGAGGCCAGAACGGTTGAAAGAATAATTAATCTCAAAATAAATGGATTCAACATATAATAAAAGGATAACATATCATGAAAAATAAACTTTTGATATCACTTGCGATGGCAGCTGTTTCATTGTCACTGACATATCAGATCCGGGGTGCCGATGATATGGACAGTCCGCCGCCCATACCTGCCCAGGAGCAGCCAGAAGTCCTTACGAAAGGACCGGTGCATGAGGCATTCGCAAGTCCGGTCAATCTCAAGGATTCCGAAGGCGTAGTAGTGAAAGTCCAGCCGCCGGACAATATCCAGGAAGTGCTTCCGCCTGACAAGCCGTCCGGTGAACAGTTCACGTGGGTGTCAGGCTACTGGTCCTGGGACACGGACCACAATGGCTTCATCTGGATAAGCGGATGCTGGCGTGCCGCTCCGCCAAAAATGTCCTGGGTCCCGGGATACTGGGCGCGGATGGACATTGGATGGAAATGGGTAGCCGGATTCTGGTTCCAGACAGGAACAAGGGAAATTGAATATGTGAAGGTACCTCCCGCCATACTTGACATAGAACCGGCCGGACTGCCACCTTCGAACGATCTCATATGGGTGCCGGGCTGCTGGTACTGGTCCAATGGACAATATGTCCTGCGTCCTGGATACTGGCTGCAGGAGCAGCCGGGCTGGATATGGATACCTTCCCATTATGTATGGACTCCGCATGGATATGTATTTTCCGAGGGACATTGGGATTATCCCCTGGAACGCAGAGGTGTCTTGTTTGCGCCTGTCTGTTTTCCCCGAGACTTCCATGTGCGTCCAGGATTTTCATTTTCACTGGGCATTGTTGTCGATATCGGACTCCTCAAGGTAAATTTATTCACATGTCCCCGTTACTCCCATTATTATTTCGGAGATTATTATGATGACATCTACATGCGTGTCGGCATCTACCCGCGTTTTGAAGGAGGACGCAGATATGCATGCTACGATCCTGTCTTCGAGCATGACAAATGGCGCGGGAAACTCCAGAATCCGAGATGGGAGGAAAATGAACGCAGGGATTATGAGCTCCGTCGCGACAATAAGGAACTCCGTCCTTCAGTTACCTACCACGAACAGGAATCCAGGATGTCAAAGATCCAGGAACCTCAAAGGAAGAATTTCCAGGTTGCACAACCTATGTCGACAGTTGCTGCCGACAAGACGGCAACACAGAAATACGAGCACATGGACTCCGACGTCCAGAAGAAGACCTCAAAGCAGGGTTCCGATATCCAACAGTATCGGGAGGAAAGGAAACACTGGGAATCGAACTCCCAGCCTGAGCACGCTGTGCAGGAGCATGTGGAACATGTCGAACAGGCAAATGTCCCAAATGAAAAGCATAATTCAGATGTTACATATCCGGAACGTGTGAAAGTCCCGGCCTCGCCTGTGGTCGGATGGCAGTCACCTGGCAATTCAGCGGAATCCCTTCCGGCAAGTCCTGCCGGGGAACACGGAGACAGGAATGACGGCCGGGGAATGTCAAGGGACGAAGACAGGCACAGGACCAAATAGGAGTGAAAAGCTCCTGCAGCTTACAAGAGGTCTGCCTCCTTGAATTTCCTAGTTTAAGATGTTCTATTCATATATGTTTTGACGGTACAATAAAAGCATAGGCCGGATAAAACTCGGTTAATAAAAAGGAGCCACTACATGTCTAAAAAGAAAGACAACCACATCATCGTCGCGATCCACGTGACTGACCGGGTCAAGCAGGCTTCACGCGTCCAATCCATACTCACCAAGTACGGAGGGTACATAAAGACACGTATCGGCCTGCATGAAGCCAAGGGCAAGGCTGCGTCTTCCAATGGTCTGATCCTGCTGGAACTGGTCGGAGCACAGCGCTGCAGCAACATCATCATTGCTGAGCTCAATGCCATTACAGGAGTCGAAGCAAAGGGCGTCATCTTCGAGCATTGATCGATCGTTTCCGGTTGGCAGAATCATTCAAGTTTTCTGATCAGGAATCCTTTTTGCCCTTATCCTTCAATTTCCTCCACAGTGTCGCCGACCCGATACCGAGGATTTCGGCGGCACGGGTCTTGTTGCCACCTGTCTTTTCAAGGACGGAAAGGATATGTTCTTTCTCTATAGATTCGAGCGTAGTCCCCTTGAACCCGCCGGATTTCAGCCCTGAGGAAATCAGAGTCTTCGGAAGATGCTCAGGAAATATTGCGCCGTCTCCCGAGAAGACAGCAGCCCGCTCAATGACATTCTCAAGTTCGCGGACATTTCCCGGCCAATTGTATTCCATGAGATAGTCAAGGCATTTCGCATCGAGATTCAGGTTAGGCAGTTTCAGTTTCCTTGAGACTTTCTTGACGATGCTGCGGGCAAGCGGCAGAATGTCCTCCTTCCTTTCACGGAGAGGGGGGAGCTCTATCGTCACAACGGCAAGCCGGTAGTAGAGGTCTTCGCGGAACCTTCCTTTCCCGACATCATCCAGAAGGTTCCTGTTTGTCGCGGCAATTATCCTGACATCGATTTTCCTCGGGATGTTTTCTCCGAGCCTGACGACCTCCCTCTCCTGCAGGACCCTGAGCAGTTTCACCTGGATTTCCTGTGAGACATCACCGATTTCGTCGAGAAGGACAGTTCCCTTGTCGGCCTGTTCGAGAAGTCCTATCCTATCCTTGATTGCGCCGGTGAATGCTCCCGCCTTGTATCCGAAAAGCTCTCCCTCGAGAAGCGTCTCAGGCAACGCCCCGCAATTGACAGCCATGAAATTTTTGTCCCTCCGCGATGAAAGCTTATGGATGTTTCTTGACACCACCTCTTTTCCCGTACCGCTTTCACCTGTCACAAGGACCGAGGTGTCAAAACGCGAGACACGCGAAACAAGATCCAGCACTCTCCTGAAAGATGCGCTGTGGACTTCAACCGCATCGAGTTCCGGAACCTTTCCAAGCGTCTCGATCAGTATCTTCTGCTTCGTAATTTCACGATCTTTCCTCAGGAGTTCCTTTGTGAGATTATCCACTTTCAGACTTATGTCTTCCGCCTCGAAATACCTGATCTGGCCTTCGAGTTCCGTTCCCAGGGACTTTTCATCCAGCCCCTCGGCTATGCATGTTCGGGCACCTGACGCCCTGCATTTCTTCTCTATGAAATACACTTTGAATCCCAGGCAGAACGAAGAATATCCGCTGGCGTATCCGGAAAATATCCAGCAGACCGGATAATCCGTCTGCCCAAATTGTGAAACATGCTCCTCCGCCTCGCCTGAGTCATGCCATAGGTATTCAAGCCTGCATTTCTTTTCCATTTCGTCAAGGACATGTATCCTCATCTGGGTCTTCGCCACTCCCTGCAAGGTCTGCAGGACCGCTCCGGCCTTAAGCCACTCGGTCCTGTCCTCCCATTTGAAGATCCTTTTCATCGCCGCGGCATCAGCCTGCCCCCAGAAATATCCGAACCTGGTCAGTACTTTCCTTGCATAATCAAGTCCGACCATGTCGACGAGGTCCTTCCTGAACTGTCCAAAAGCATGCAGATCGTGTATTATCAGCCTCCGGCCTTGGAGGCTGAGCAGCCCTTCGGAGAACTTCACTATCTCTTCCAGCTTTAAATCGGCGGCTTTCATAATCGCTCCGCTATTATTTCATTTTGATATGTTAACTATTTCAATATGATTCATTATTTGATTATTTCAAGCCCCATCCAAATAATTGTTAAATTTATATATCATTAACGTTCAATGTATTGCGAATATCTTACAGGATCATGGCATACATGGTGCTAAAAAGCACATGCAAAACAAAATCTTAAAAGGAGAACTGCAATGTATTCAATTATGAAGGCGAAGAACGAGGCTATGAAGGATGAGGTGAAAGATTTCACACAGGATCTAATCAAGATCCCAAGCATCAGCCTGAACGAGAAGAAAGCGGCGGAATTCATATGCGGGAAGATGAAGCAGCTCGGTTATGACGAGACTTTCATCGATGATATCGGAAATGCCGTCGGAGTGATCAGGGGAAGGGATCCGGAACCCGCCATTATCCTCAATTCCCACATAGACACTGTCTCTCCGGACGAGGAGAAATGGTCGATGTCCCCTTTCCGCGGAATCATTGAAGGAGGAAAGATATTCGGTGCCGGAGCGAGCGACTGCAAAGGCGGCCTTGCCGCGCAGATATTTGCCGGAGCCCTCCTGAAACGCTCGCTTCTCCCCATGCGCGGTTCGCTTGTGGTCGCCGCAACTGTAGCAGAGGAGAACGGATGCAGCGTCGGACTTAAGAAGCTTGTTTCAAGCACTCTCCCTTCCCTCGGCATAAAGGCCGATTACGCAATACTCGGAGAACCTACTGGAAACGGGCTTTATTATGGCCATGACGGATGGGTCGAACTCAACGTCCATATCGAAGGGGTGAATCCTTTCCAGGTATCTGACGCCGCAAGAACCATCAACAGCGACCTTTCCCTGGTATCAACAATAAGGAACACAATCGCCTCCGAAGAGGATATGGAGATCGGACGGCCGGTTTTCAATGACAACTCAGGATTCAGATCCGCGGATATGAGAATCTCGAAAAGACTGCGGTCCAGCGATAGCCCCGAAGGAGCCATATCCTGGTTGAACCACGAGGTCGCGGTACTTACGCAGAACGAGAAGAACGTGTCTGTCGAAGTTACTGTCATGTCCGAAAACCAGAAGCTCTACAATGGCAGCAGGAGCGTGGTGAAGCGCGTGACAAACTCATGGCAGACGGATCCATACAGCCCTCTCATGCAGAGGGCGCGCCAGTCCCTATCAGCCGCGGAATGCGAAGTCCGCACTGGAAAGTGGAATCTCGGAAAACTGGGCATGGGTACGGCCGGCAGTGTACTCCTTGATGAATTTAAGATACCGGTGATCGGATATGGTCCGGGCAACGAGGACTCCGCGCATCGCGCCGATGAATATGTGATTCTTGAGAAAATATACGAGTCCGTCTACGGAACCGCCTCCATCGCCCATGGCATCGCGGGCATCCCGGTATGCGGCTGGACTTCGGACGAGATATGAAATATTTGACATCCAATGGAGTTTCAAGGTGACACAATGAAGATATTAGTTTTCAATTGCGGAAGTTCTTCCCTGAAATACAGGATCATCTCGATGCCTGACGAAAAGGAGATATGCAGCGGAGAGGCCCAGAGGATCGGACCCAAAACTGCCGAACCGTCGCGGATAATCTATCATTTCAACGAGAAGACTGAAACCATTCCCGTTGAAATGAGGAGCCATGCCGAAGCCCTGGAGGAGGTGAGGAAGCTTCTTTCAAAGGACAGTTCACTTTCCCCCGATGCGTTCGGGCACAGGGTAGTGCACGGAGGAGGAATTTTCAGCTCCGCCGCCCTTATAACGGGGGAATCCCTGGAGAAGCTCGAGAAGATCAAGAATCTGGCGCCCATCCACAATCCTCCGGCGATGAAGATCATCTACGCCTGTGAAAAGGTATATCCCGGGGTTCCATCTGTCGCAGTCTTCGACACCGCGTTCCATTCTACGATTCCAGTATATGCGTCGACATACTGCATACCCCGCGGGATCACAGAAAAATTGAATATACGCAAATATGGATTCCACGGTACAAGCCATCAGTTCGTCGCCGAGGAGGCTGCCAGGATCATCGGCAGGCCTTTCAGCGAGTTCAGCGCAGTAAGCTGCCATCTCGGCAGCGGCGGAGCCAGCCTGTGCGCGATAAAGGATGGAAAATCGATCGACAACACCATGGGATACTCGCCTCTGCAGGGACTTGTGATGAGCACGAGGTGCGGTGATCTTGATCCAGCGCTGACATTGAACCTTCTCCAGCATTTCCTTGGAAGCACCACGGACGTTGAAAGGCTTCTGAACACGCGCAGCGGTGTCCTGGGGATGTCAGGTTCCTCGGCGGATATCCGGGACATACTGTCCATGAACAGGGAAAACAGCGGGGACATGCGGGCACAGCATACTGCCGAGTCCTATCTCTGGAGGATAAGGAAATATATCGGATCATATCTGGCGGTGACAGGAAAACCGGATGCCCTGATCTTCACAGATACGATAGGCGAGACAATTCCGCATGTGAGATGGGCGGTGTGTTCCGACATGGAATGCTTCGGGCTCAAAATCGATGTTGAAAAGAATGAGCATTTGGAAAAACTTCCGGCCGATGTGTCGCACGAGGACAGCAGGATCAAAATCCTTGTTGTCGCCACAAACGAGGAGATCGCAATAGCGAGAAGGACTTATGTGCTGCTATGCGGAATAAAAAATCAGAATGGAGACAGATCATGAACATAATAAGCATATCACAGAATATTTCCAAGCTTGAATTCGCCCTGTTCGACGGAACATGCGGCGAACCGTCAGCGCGGGGCGAGATCATGAACTGGATGAATACCGGTTCTGACGGTATTCCGGAAATGATCTCGGCATGCTTCACAAAGTCCCTGAGGAATCAGAACAGGATGTTCTCTGCAAACCTCATATGCATCCGCGTACCATATGGCGGACAGGAATTCAAAATACCCGAACTCCTCTCTTCAAACAGCCTTGACAAGCTCAAGAAAATAGAAAATGCCGCTCCGATGCATATCCCGGCTCTACTGGCGCTCATAGTCTCGTTGAAGAAATATTTCAGGGGGACTCCAATTTCCCTCGTATTCGAAACCTCTTTTTTCACGCGCCTTCCAGCACGCGAAAGCTCCTATGCCATCGATCCAGGACTCTCCAAGGAAATTTCCCTGCAGAAATTCGGTTATCACGGGATTCTCCATGAAAGATCATACGAATACTGCCATGAAAAGGACAAGGGAATTTCCAAGACCATATCCATATGCCTTGAACCTATACCTGAAATCTGCGCTGTGAAAAACGGAATCCCCGTAATGGTTACCGGAGGCTCGACCCCTCTTGAAGGGCTTCCGGGAGAAACGACATGCGGTGACATAGATCCGCTTATAATCCTTTCACTTTCAGAGAATCTCGGATGGGGTCCGGAGGAAATCAACAAGACTCTCTCCAGGAAAAGCGGAATCTACGGGCTGACCGGGAAAAAAATGGATTTTGCAAAGCTCTTTTCGGCAGATGATCCGGTTGCGAAATTCGCAAAGGAATTGATACTATATAAGATGCTTCTTGCCTCGGGAAGCGCCGTTGCAGCGCTTGGAGGTGTTGATGCTGTCGTGTTTTCAGGCAGATACCGCGAACTCGGGGGACAGATTTATGATTATCTCTCCTCAAATCTCTCATGTTTCCCGGAAAAGCATGAAATACTGCCGGACCATCTCCTGAAACTTACAGCCGCCGCCGGAATAACCGCATTGCTGAAAAAAAGCAAATCACACTAACGGCAGAGGATAGCCAAATGCTTAAGGGAACCTCTTGACAAAGCATGATATTTTTGATATAATGGTCTTTCTTTATTATTATGAAT
The DNA here is from genome assembly GCA_025360875.1 of Lentisphaerota bacterium. Classification (GTDB taxonomy): domain Bacteria; phylum Verrucomicrobiota; class Lentisphaeria; order Victivallales; family GWF2-50-93; genus GWF2-50-93. The sequence goes on along the minus strand of JANYBI010000351.1, from coordinate 1,099 downwards.
ATGGGGGCTGAGGAATGATAGAATATGTACAATTCAACAGAAACTCTGCCTCTTCCATTGATGGATATCGAGAGGAAGACCATTCCTGTGGCATGCCCATGGTGCGATAAGATCTTCGGTGTGGCCAAGCTGGAAATTGAAGGTGGCGCAAAAATTGCCCCAGTCCATAAGATATGCAAAACCTGCTTTGAATTCGTCAACCATACCTCCGTTTCACAAGACAAGAACTACCATTAACCTGACCGTCCCTAGAAATCAAAATGCTCTCCCTTTGGAGGCTTTTTAATCTTCCTTGGGTCGGCTTTGATTTTCTTCCATTATAAAGAATCTCCGGCCCGACTGAAGGGGTCGAAGGCCCCAAAAAGTGTGGGAGTCCGTCCGTAATACCCCTCTGTTTACCGCTGGGATAGGATGGACGTCAGGAGATTATTTATTTTTATTCGGCAATTCATGTCATATATTTAAGTGTCAGCAACGACTAATCACCAAATAAGAGCTCTGAAATCTGATGGACGACATTGAATTGCGGGCGCAGCTGGAGAAACATCATGCCGTAAGCTATGGATGGGCATTGAGCTGCTGTTCGCATGACATGAATGAGGCTAAGGACGTACTGCAGATGGCATACTTGAAAGTGCTTCAGGGAAAGGCCTCATACAAGGGCCAATCCTCTTTCAAGACATGGCTGTTCTCAGTAATCAGATATACGGCTGCGGAAGAGCGCAGGCGTCACTGGTTCAGGCGTCTGGGGCTTGCGAAGTTCGCAGATGAGAAGAAGATTGAAGGTTCTTTTACAGAAGATAGCGGAACTGATGAGAAACTGGAAATGTCAAAAGTGTTCAGGGAATCCCTTTCACAGCTGCCAAGACGTCAGCAGGAAGTCCTGCACCTGGTGTTCTCCCAGGACATGACCATCCAGGAGGCATCAGGGGCAATGGGAGTGTCGTTAGGTTCGGCACGGACCCATTATGAGCGGGGGAAGGAGAACATGAGAAAATTCTTAAGGCACACAGGCACAGAGGCACAAAGTTCGAAAGTTCGGGAGTTCTAGAATGCGGAAGTGCGAAGGTGAGGGAAGATGAATTTAACGCTGAAAGCG
>JANYBI010000336.1 GCA_025360875.1 Lentisphaerota bacterium | reverse complement strand
GTCTTAGGAGCCCAGAAGCCTGACTTGGAAAATCCTGAGATTTCCTTCATCTTCTCGCCTTCCAGTATCTGCAGAGAATACTCGAGGAGATGGACGCCCCAGTCGTACATGATGCCGCCGGAGATTGTCCGGCTTGTACGCCACCAGTCGCCAGGCTGTCCCCAGCCGCCCATGTGCGCCTCTATCCTGACCACTTCGCCGATCACTCCGCTGTTAACCGTCTTCAGCGCATGAAGTATGGTTCCGTCCCAGTGGCGGTTGTGGTATGTGCTCGCAACAAGCTTGTGCTTCTTCGCCTCGGCGATCATCGCATCACACTCGGCAGTCGTTATCGCAAGCGGTTTCTCGCATACGATGTGACGTCCGGCCTTAAGGCACTGGATTGCGAGTTTCGCATGGGTATTGTGCGGGGTGATTATCGCGAGAAGAGCCACGTCGGACTTCTTGAGCATTTCTGCAACAGAAGTATAAGTTTCAATTCCCGGAAAATCAGTCTCGGCGACCTTCAGGCGTTACTTGTCGATCTCAGCGACAGCAACAGGAGTCATGCCCGCCTTCTTCATCTCGTTCAGGTGCGCCTTGCCCATGTTGAAAGCGCCGCCATATCCAATCACGCCAACCTTGATCTCGGAAGCATTCTTGAATTTTTTCATGTTCTCTCTTTCTGAAATTTTAACTTTATTTTGAAGCCCATATCATTCCGCGTACCGTCATCGCGAGAACTTCAGGATATTTCTTGAACTCTTCGGCGGAATGGCCGAGGGCCGAATAGAAGACCTTGCCCTTGCCAAACGATTTCGTCCAGATGACCGGCATCTCGCACTTGTTGCCGTCATAGTCATATGTCGTAGCCGCGAGAACGTTGTTGACGGGATCGGTGAGCATGTAATACTGCTCTGAGACATAGGCGAACTTTTCGGCCATCCCCTTCACGATGGGATCGGCCTTCTTCGTCACCTTTACGGTATATTCCCCGACATGCGGATGTCCGACGAAAAGTCCGCCAACCATCCATTCATAGTCAAGTCTGCCGCGGAACGCGTCCCCTGCCCCGCCATGGAAACCTCCGAACCCTACGCCTTCCCTTATCGCGTCAAGCATATTCTTCAGCTGCGGATCGCTGATCTGGCCCATCGTCCATACGGGCACGATGAGGCTAAGCGATTTCACGTATTCGGCATCGTCCAATGCCGCGAGTGAATTTTCCAGCCTGACATCAAAATTGTTCTTGCGAAGTTCGGCAGTTACCATTTCCGACGCTTCCTTCGGGGTAGGGCCGTCCCAGCCGCCCCACATGACCAAAGCTTTCTTGCTCATTCTCTTTTCCCTTTTTTTAAATGTAGCACAGGCATCTTGCCTGTGATTTACATTATTTTTCTCACACAGGCAAGATGCCTGTGTTACATTTTAGAATCCAATTTCAATTTCTACTTCAACGGTTTCTCCGGTTCGTTTCTCAGTCCAACTCCCCCTTCTGCAGTCCGAGAGGCAGTGCCGCCGGTTTCTTGCAGGTGGTCTTGAGCACGATATGTTTTCCACTCCTGGAGGAATCCTCGAACGCCAGCATGACGTCAAGCACATGGTACGCAAGTTCTCCGCTGCAGCGGTTGATACGTCTGCCCTGGATCGCCTTGACCATGTCTGCAACTCCGATAACCCTCATGTTGTCGGCATAGCAGTGTGAGAGAGGAATCTCCTGCCATTCGGAACCCGGCCTGGAAAGTTTCACAGGTCCGCCGAAACCGTTGGGATCCGGAACCTTGAGGCTTCCTGCGGTCCCGTAGATCTCAATGTTGGAATGATCATGACGCCATACATCGAAACTCATGACGACCGTGATGATAGCTCCGTTTGCGAACTCAAGGACACCAGCCTGATGTGTTTCAACTTCCACCGGAAGCATCTTGCCATAAAGTTCCTTGCTTGTCGCGAACCTCTCGTTCCGCGCCCTGGACGTGCATGCGCAGACCCTTTTCACCGGACCAAGAAGGTTTACGAGCGCGGTTATGTAATACGGCCCCATGTCGAGAGTCGGGCCTCCGCCGGTCTGGTAATAGAACCCGGCGTTCGGATGCCAGCTCTCATGTCCGGGACACATCATGAACGCGGTTCCGGCTACAGGTCTGCCGATCCATCCGTCATCAATGATCTTGCGGCATGTCTGGATTCCAGCTCCAAGGAATGTATCAGGAGCGCAGCCGACGAGAAGATTTTTCTTTTTCGCAAGCTCCATCACCTTCCTGCCCTCAGCCATCGTTATGGCGAAAGGCTTTTCGCAATGGACATGTTTTCCGCCGTTCAGGGCCTTGAGATTAACCTCGGTATGCGCCTTCGGAATAGTGAGATTCAGGATGATCTTGATCTCCGGATCTGCAAGCAATTTGTCGATAGACACGGCCTGCATCCCGAATTCCTTGGCCTTCGCCTCAGCCGCCGCGTGATTGATGTCGGCGCACTTCGGAATCTCCATGAACTCAAACGTCTTCACCGCATTCAGATAGGATCCGCTGATATTGCCGCAGCCTATCAACCCTACTTTCACTTTTTCCTTCATCTTTCTCCTCTTAATTTATTGTTGCCAAACTCTTGACAGGATAACGGGATTTACATGATTTCATCCATATGCCAGGATCCTAAAATATTTCCTTGCCCTTCTCTTCCAAATTAATCCTGCCAATCCTGTTATCCTGTCAATATTCTTTATTTACTAATTTTTCAAATCGATCTTCTAGCTATGAAACTGTTTGGAATAACCACTGATTCCGGTTTCTTCTTCTCAAGCTGGTCTATCAGGAGGTTGACGGCCGCAGCGCCCATCTCGACACGGGGCTGCCGGACAGTGCTGAGTTCCGGGGAAATGACCAGAGCCGACTCATCGTCATCGCTTCCAACCACCCCGATCTCCCCGGGAATGGCAATCCTGTTGTCATAGCAGTACCTGTAGAATCCGGTCGCCATCCTGTCGTTCGAGAAAAACACGCAGTCCCCCTTTTTCTTTCCTGCAATTATCCCAGGTGCCGCACTGAAACCGCGCCGCCGCGAATAGTCCCCCTCTATCATTCCGGCAAGCTTCAATGAACTTTTCCCAAGAGCTTTCATGAACGCGTCCCTGTGCGCGACGGCATGGTAGAAATTCATGTCGCCTCCGACAAAGAATATCCTCCTGTATTTCTTTTCCATCAGCACCCTGAACATCTCCTTCATTGCGGGATACGGATCCTCGTTGACAGATACGAATCCGTCCTTTTCAGGATTGGATCCGATCACTACGAACGGGATCTTCCTTTCAATGAGCTCTGCAGGAATCCGGCTTTTCCTGGTCAGGCCTGCAAAGACGATGCCATCGGCATGCCTGGTCTGTACAAGATTGGAAAAATGCTCGACGAAAGATTCCTCATCCTTTGTGTAGGGTTGGACAAGTACGCTGTAGTTCCGTTTATATGCCTCAGAAACCATTGCGTCGAGGATTGCGGAATAATATGACATCTGGATAGGCCCGCGGCGGGTACCTGTCCAGAGCTCAACTGCGAATGCCAGCTGGAAACTCCTGTTGGAGGCGAGGCGTCTTGCAAGGATGTTCGGCTTATATCCGAACTTTGCGGCTATCGCAGTGACACGTTCAATAGTCTTTTTTGGCAGCAGCGGGCTTCCGGCAAGGGCGCGTGATACCGTCGAAGGGGAAACGCCTGCGGCTTTCGCAATGTCTTTTCGTGTCAAGTTCTTCATTTTAATGTAACACAGGCATCTTGCCTGTGGGCGTGTATCCTAGATTTTTCAGTCTTCCATTATCTCATCCATCAATCCAGCTACCCATTTTTAGCTTATGCACTCGGGTGCACGTGCGTTAATCTAGTGACAAGCCTTTCCAATGCAAACGGGATTATATGAAATTACCGTAAGAGCCTTGACAGGAGAGATATAATACTAACCCGGACATGATCCACAGAGGCACAAAGGCACAGAGTGTTTTCATCTGTGTGATTCGTGGGAAAAGCTCTTGGTGTTTTGGTTTTCCAAAAAGTCTATGAGAGTCTGTGGCAAATCATTAATACGTCGGTGCCAGCCTGTGTCCCTATTTCACGAATACCGCCGACAGCACATTGATCTTCCTCGAACCGCCGTTGAGGGTAAATGTGGATTTCATTGTCGGAACATCAGAATATGTCCCGCCGTCTGTCGGCAGAACATCCTGTGAACCGCCTGCGAATTTCGCAAGAAGCTCAAGCTGTTCCTTCGCCAGCAGGGAAATATTGTCAGGAACTTCGACGTCATCGGGCAAATCGAACGCAGCTATCGCGATCATTCCGATCTGGCCGTTGCCTATCAGGGTTTTCTGGGTTGCGTTGATTATTCCCTGGGCCAACAGATGGTTCAGGACCGCCGATTTCTGTCCTTCGGCCACATGGACCACGAACGGTACCGCCGAGAGCGCGGACATGATCGTGGACGCGTCCGTAATGACATTGCCCATACCTGCACCTTCGACGCCATAGAAGAACATATAGAGCCCGGAGTCGAGTTTCCCGAAGAGAGTGGAGTCATTACCCGCCTTGGTGATCGTGCTTTTAATCCACATATCCCTGTAGCCGTTGACAATTGCATCCTCGTCCCATCCGTTGCGGGTGTCGAGGAAGTGCTGGAGTCCGGCAATATCGGTCTGGCTGGAAATCTCCACCGGTGCCGCTGGCAGATAAGTGGAGTAGTCGAAAGAGCTGTCAGACGGACAGCTCTTCTTTGTCGCCACAGTATGGCACGCGGTCCCCCTGGCGGTATCAGGAAGCCTGTCAAAGAAGAAGTCAAAGGTATGTTCGCCTTCGGAGTTGATCAACGCGGAATACGAGAAGTATCCCTTCGCATCAGTCTTATTCAGGAAGCTTGTCAAGCCTGTGACTGGATTTCTGATCTGGAGGACCATGTTCGGTATTCCCGCGCCGTTCTCATCCAGCAGCCTACCCTTGAAGGATGCAGTGAACGGAATAGCAAGATCGTTCGAAGGGACCTGCGTCAGGACTATGTCGGCCGCGGAATAACATTTCACAGTGAGTGATACGTTTGTATATGCCGTTGTACCGTAAAGAAGGAAATACCAAGTTCCAGGGGCAGGATTGCTGATGGTTATTGTTTCCGTCGTTCCTGCTTCAACTCCCTTTGCGCCATAGGACGACTTCGTCGGATAGTTTGCGAACTTCGCAAAAAGGTCGCAGTCGTTTGTACCGACAGGACTGCCGTCCAGAGTCGCCACGAGCCTTGTCGTCCCGAAAGGAACATCCACGGAATAGTACAAGGAACTGCCTTTATCCTTGTTCGTTATGTTTCCGGAACCGGTATCGTTGTCCAATGCACGTTCAACTCCAGGACTCCACGCGCCGCCGGTATTGCCTTTGGCTGCTAGACTGAAAACACTGTCATATTTGTCCTTATATTTCGCCTTAACCTGGTAAGAATGGACATCGCCGTCTCCGGGTGTGTCGGGAAACGTTGTGCAGGCAGTATTTCCGTCAGGGATTAAAACACCATCCCTGTACACATCATAGCTGGTGGATCCGGGAACGGCAGTCCAGCTTATTGCGACTTTCGCAGAATATGTCCCCTTGCTCGCGCTGATCGTCGCCGGACCTTTCCTTGAGATATATCCTTCGTTGCATTTGCTTATGGCAATGTCGGTGGTTCCGCCCTGGTTCTTCGCCCTTATCCAATAATAGTATTTCTTCATGACAATGACACCGGCATCCACCGGTGGAAGAATCTTGTCGCCGAAATCATCGTAGAACAATGCCGTGGTCTCGCCGATCAGATCCGTGTCGAGATCCGGAGCCGCGGTGGTTTCCGTCCTGTAAATGAGATAGGAGGTTGCGCCTTTGGCCTTCGCCCAGCTGACACGGATCTTGTCGAAATATGTGCCGTCTGACGCCGAAGGAACACCGATGGTTGACGGCGCTTTCGCAACAAATCCGGAATTGCCGCTGCTGTACTTGCCATCACCTGCCATATTCTTCGCCTTGACAAAATAGTAGAAAATCGTTCCGGGCGAACCGGTCACTGCCTGGCTCACATCCTCAAAAACGGTATCAGCGGTCTCGGTTTCCTCTGCGAAGTTCGCATCTGTCAGTTTGTTTTTCCTGCCGACGATGTAGCCCGTAGCACCCGGCACAGGCTTCCAGGAAACGACAATCCGATCATCAAACAGGCCGTCGCTCGCATTCACTCCTGACGGCACTGCAGGAGCAACCGTCTGCTTGGCATATTTGACGGAAAGGGTTACGCCGCTGTAGTCGGTAATGCCGCTGAGATAGATCAGCCAGTCGCCATCAGCAGGATTTGCGATCTGAACAAGTTCGTTGCAATTTGCGTTCATTGTATGCTTGGCTGTGGCTCCAGCAGGATCAACCACGTCGAGGTCACAGTCTCCTCTTGTCCCGGTTGTCCGTATTTCAAGGATGTTCTGTTCCAATGGAACGTTGATCGTATACATCCTGATAAGCTTCGAGGGACCGGCAATTCCGCTCCTGACCATACCATTTTCAAAAGTAACTATCTGATAACATGGATAATTTTTCCACAGAGGCGTAGTGAATCCGGTGCCTGAGGAATTATAGAAGATCGTGAACGGAGGAGCGGCGGAAGCAAAAACACTGGTACCGAAAGCTGCCGGAGCATCACCGTAGAAGTATGCGGAAGAAAGGGAGGCGCAGCCGGCGAACGCATAATCGCCAACGGAAGTCGCGCTCGAGGGAATCGTGGCTTTTGACAATTTAGGGCAACCATTGAACGCTCCTTCCCTGATCGATGAAATCCCCTCAGAAATGCTCACGCTGGAAAGGGAAACTGCTCCGGCAAATGCGTATTCCTCGATGGAAGTGACACCTGAAGGCGTCTTATAGGCCCCTCCTCTTCCGGTCGGATATTGGATGAGGGAAGTTTTGTCCTTATTAAACAGCACTCCGTTCACGCTTGCGTAATTCTGGTTGCCGGAATCCACGGCAATCTGTGTCAGCAGATTGCATCCTCCAAACGCGGCGCCTCCGATGGAAGTGACGTTCCCGGGAATTGTGATGGCTGAGAACGAGGTCCCATAAAAGGCTCTGCTGCCGATAGAAGTGACATCGTCGGGGATTATGATACTGGAAAGAGAGGAACAGCTGGTGAAAGTCCCGGCTTTTATCGCGGTGACACCGGATGGAATCGTTACGCCATCGAGCTTCTCATTTCCTGCGAACGCCCTAGCTCCTATTGAGGTGACGCTGGACGGTATTGCCAAGGCGGCAAGCGCCTTGCAGTTGCTGAACGCATCGTCTCCTATTGAAGTCACGCTGTCGGGAATCGTAATGCTGGTCAGGGCTTTACAACCATAAAATTGCTTTGATCCAATTGATGTTATCCCGGAGGGGATGGAAAAGCTTTGCAGGGCTTTGCAGTCAAAAAACGCCTCTTCTCCTATAAAGGTCACACCTGATGGAATCTCTATGGCAGGCAGTACGGTACAGCTCTCAAATGCGCCAATGCCGATGCTGGTCACTGTCGAAGGAATGGAAATGCTGGTCAGTCCTGTGCAATAGGCGAAAGTAAAGTTCCCTATGGAAGTGACACTGCATGGAATGGCAATGCTGGGACAGGACTTGCCTGAAAATGCGTTATTACCGATCGCGGTGACAGGCACGCCTCCAATCGTGAACGGGATCACGACATTCGCAAAAGACGAACCTTTGTATTTTGTTATCGTGCCGGTGGCCGGATTGAAATCGAAATCACCTTCGGCAGTGGCGTTCCATACATAATTCGATCCGGCGAGGAACACCGCTTCCGACGGGAGCAGTGCACGGCTGTAGATTTTGACTTCATCAATATAGCCGGAAACTGGTCTGTCAGCTCCTGCACCATTGGGTGCGATATTGCCAATACGCTCAACTCCGCCTGTACCGATATCAATATTGCTGCCAGCAGTCTGCGAGCCTATCTGGCTTCCATCAAGATACAATATGCTGGTGTTGCCGACACGTACAGCCGTAAGCTGATACCACTGTCCTATGTTGAGCGAGGTGGGGACGACAAGGTCATTTGCACTTGATGTATCACTGATCCTGAAACGCAGGCTGTTTGGTGCATTGAATTCAATGAAATAGGTCTTGTTGGTATTGTCCAGCACACTGCCTACTGATTTATGGATCAGTGTCTGGTCAGAAGCCAAGCTGTTCAGTTTCAGCCAGAATGAAATGGAAAAATTCCCAGTCCCGAAATCCATGCTGGAATTATTGGCGATATCAACATAAGAATCAGTGCCGTTGAAACTAAAAGCCTGTCCTACTTCTCCGGCGGCATATGCTTCAGTGCCGCTCCATGAACCGTCGCAAGTACCAACGCTATCCAAGGCATTGCCTTCCGCCTTCCACCACGCGACGAGGCCGTTGGCGCTCGGATCATTTGCGGCTGCAGTCGTTACATCAAAGTTCGCGCTGACGCCACCGATCGTTAGAGTTGCGGTCGTCTTCGTTGAAAAACTCGAGGAAGAAGTCACCTGCACCGCTACCGAGTCACCGGGATTCAAGGTGCCGTTTGAATTTGTCCATGCCCCGCCGTTGATCTGATATTTGCTGCCGGCATCACCGGTAACACCGATTGCTGTCGGATACGTTATTCCAGTCACCGTAATCGGATTGGAAATAATCGTCGCATTCTTTGGCATGCCTGTCTGGGCAGTGAAGCTGAAGCCGTCGGGAACCATGCCGGACTGGCTGGCTATCTCACTTGCCGACAGGGCGCGGTTGAAAACCTTCACCTCGTCGACAAGACCATTAAAATAGTTCCCTTCAATATCCTTGGAAATTGTAGGATTTACGTCATTCAGGATTGATCCTGTCAATGAATCATAGACAGTGGTCAGAGCCTGGGATATCCCATCAAGGTATATTTTCACTCCGGCAGCCTGTGAACTTCCATCATAGGTTACCGCAATATGGTGAAAGGATCCATCGTTCACAGAGGAAGATGTTCTGACGCCTATTACATTTACATCCCATGTGTTTATTAGATAAAAATGTACCTGCCCGCCATTTGTCACAACCAATTGATAGCCTGTATAGGGCAATGCAGATAAATACTTTGAAAAGATGTCTCCAGAAACAGGGACTGACGTTTTAATCCATGCCTCAATTGAGAAAGGACTGGTCCTTTCAAAATCAAAATTTGATTCATTAGCAATTGTGACAAAATCATCGGCCCCATCGAAGCTGAAAGCCTGCCCGACACGGCCTGCAGCATAGGTAACACCACCCTGCAATGTCCCATTGTTATTCCCAATGCTGTCGAGTCCGTTGTCCTCCGCACGCCACCATGCGACGAGTCCGTTCAATGGAGTAACAACATCGCCACTGAAGCTTGCACTAATGGAATGATCTGCCGTCACATTCGTGAACGTGTAGCTTCCGACGGCGCCAACAGACGAACCGTCCACTATCACGTCAGTAATACTGTGTCCTCCGTCCGCAGTAATCGTAAAACTCTGCTCGTCGCCATAATCAATCGAAAGGATGCCGGATGGCGATATGGAGCCGTTCGCCCCGGCGGTCGCGGTGATCGTGAATGTGTCTATTACGAAACTCACTGAAATAGTATGAACTGCAGTGACATTCGTAAAGGTATAGCTCCCGACAGCCCCGACCGATCCGCCATCTACAAGTACATCTGCAACATGATAGCCGATATCAGGCGTGATCGTGAAGGTTTTGTCTGTTCCATAATCCACAGCCGCACTCGCCGTGATTGAACCGTGCGCTCCGGCCGAGGATGTGATCGCAAACGTGTCTATTGCGAAATTCGCAGTAATTGTCATGTCCGAAGTGACATTTGTAATCTTGATAGTCGTATCTGTACCAGTGAAATCACCTGTCCAATTCACGAAATGATGGTTAGCCGCTGGAACCGCTGTCACATCGGAACAGTCCAAGCCGTGATTTATCGCCTGCACCTTTGTCCCAGTAATTGCTCCGTTCTCGCCCTCCACGAACGTCACCGTGTAGCGAGGATAGCATGGATATCCGTTCCATGTAGGTGTTGTAAAGCCTGTAGCGGAAGACTTATAATATATCTTGAAGGATGCAGCCGCATCTAAGAACACGATTGAACCAAAAGTACTCGGTGCATTACCTTCGAAATACGCAGAGGTAAGATTTGAACAAGAGCAGAATACGCTGTTCCCGACAGAAGTTACGCTTGAAGGTATGGTCACGTTTGTCAACGATGCACAATTCGAAAATGCTGCATTAGCAATCGATGTTACGCCTAGGGGAACGGCATAATCACCGTTCTTGCCTCCAGGATATTTAATCAACGTAATTTCATCCTTGCTGAAAAGAACCCCATCCACACTGGAATAATTGGCGTTTGCAGCATCAACTGAAATTGCTGTCAGCAAGGAACAGCGCGTGAATGCTGAATCCAAGATTGAAGTCACACTGGCAGGGATAGTGCAAGTTCCGACTTTACCTTCCGGACATTGGATTAGGGTGGTTTTTGTTTTGTTATAAAGCACCCCGTCAAAGCTGGAATAATTTTGATTTGCGCTATGGACCACTATGTTTGTCATCGAGTTACATTCCGAAAACGCATTGGAACCTATAGATGTCACGCTATAAGGAATAGTTATATTAGCAAGTGAGTAGCATTTCCAGAACGCATTGAAACCAATCGTCTTAACACTTGAAGGAATAGCTATGTTCACCAAGTTCGCACAATAATTAAAAGCACCAGGGGCTATGGTTGTCACGCTACTTGGGATATTAATATTGACTAGCGAGATACAACCTCCAAAGGCTGCGTCTCCGATAGAAGTCACGCTATTGGGGATTGTTACATCTGTCAAGGAAAAACAGCCTCCGTTAAATGCCCCTTCTCCAATTGTTGTCACGCCATATGGAATTATTACACTTGTTACACTATTACCAAATGTTGAGTACAAAGGGACAAGAGGCCCAATCGAATAAACACTCACATTGCCAATCTTAGGGGGGATTACTAATAAGCCTCCGGAGCCGCTATAGCCCGTTATGGTATGCGTACTGGGATTGAAAGTAAAATCAGAAGCGGGAGAGGTGAAATTTGCAGTAACAGTTATGTTGCCGTTGACCTTAGTGTCAGTCCTAGGATTGGCAGTAGAGGCATCAGACCAGTTGTAGAACTGGTAATTCGCATCCGCTACAGCCGTAATCTGAGTGCCATCAGCCCCATAAGCTACTGACTGCGGACTTGTGCCTGTGACACTTCCGTGGGTTCCAGCGGTGTAAGTAAGCGTATAATTGCGGTCATAGCAGTATGTCGGATAGTATTTCCATGTGGGTGATGTAAAACCAGTACTGGCAGATTTGTACAGGATGGCAAAAGCTGGATCTGCGGCATCAAACACATATGATTCCATTTCCGGTGCATTGCCGTCGAAATATGCCGTGGCCAGTTTTTCACATCCGTAAAAGGCATTGGACTTGATCGAAGTCACTGTACTGGGAATTGTCACGCTTGTAAGATTTGCGCATCCAGCGAATGCATTAGCCTCAATGGTTGTCACTCCGGATGGGATTGAATAAGATCCGGATTTTCCGGCAGGGCACCTAATCAGCGAAGTTTTATCATTATTGAAGAGCACTCCGTCCGCGCTGGAATAGTTGGCGTTTGAGGCGTCAACTGAAATATCTGTTAATGTTGAACAGTTATCAAATGCTTCCGTTCCTATTGCAGTAACGGTTGAAGGAATTGTTATGGCGGTCAATCCTACACATCCGTAAAATGTTCCGTCTGCAATTGATGAGAGATTGCTTGATAACGTCACACTGGTGAGTGAGGCACAATTGTAAAACGAATAAGCCCCTATCGAGGTTACGGTATCGGGAAGAGCTATGCTGCTTAAAGAATTGCAATAACTGAAAGTTTCACGTCCTAATGCCGTTACCCCTGAAGGGATCGTTATGGTGGAAAGAGAACTACACCCTCGGAAAACATCGTCTCCAATTGTCATCATGCCTGAAGGAATTGTTACGCCGACAAGCGAATCACAACCATAAAAGGCATAATCTCCTATCGAAGTCACGGCAACAGAAGCAATTGATGACGGGATTGCAACATTACCACCTGCTCCTAAATAGGATGTGATCTTATGTGTATCCGCATCGAACAAGAAATCATCTTCTATTGAGAACGAACTTGCAAAATACGCAGTAACACCTATGTCTCCTGTAACGTTACAATCAGTCCTGGGATTAGTTGTTGATAAATCCGACCAACCTACAAAATGATAACCTGTATACGGAACAGCTCTAACCGCAGAGCCACTGGCACCGCTGTCTACAGTCTGAAAGCATGAACCAGTTATGCTTCCTCCATAAGTAAAGGGGTCATAACAAAGCGTGTATGTCGAGGTATTATTTATTGTATTGGGAAGCTTACATTTTGCAAGATATTCCCCGATGTTGACTTCCCCAGGGGACACTGAGCCTGAAGCTGTAAATTCTCCTCCAACGTAAATGTTTCCTGAGCCATCGGCAATGATTGATCTGACGTTCCCATTTACCCCAGAACCCAAAGAGAATAAATTCGCGCCATCAAAACCAGCAATATATTTAGCAGAGAAACTTGGATTGAATCCGGTAAAATCTCCTCCCAGGTAAATATTACCGGCGTAACAAGCAAATGAATTCGGAATGCCACCTTGTGTATTAAAGTTTAAAGTGGACCAATTTGTTCCATTCCATTTAAAAACAGATGCGCAATTTTGAGAAAAATTGCTTGAGACTGCAAACAAGTTTCCGTTTGTGTCAAATTTAAGTACATATACGGGATCCTCAGGTCCATAAGAGACAGGAAAGCCAAGAGGGCTCCATGAGTCACCACCCCATGAGTAGCCATCCCATCTAAGAATTTTATCTTTATAAAAATCTCGAGCAATATATATATATGTAAAATCCAAAGCAATGTCTCTCACTACGCTAGTTGGCGGAGAACAATTCCACCAATTTGAACCGTCCCATCTTGCAACATAACCTATACCGGCAACCTCACCCCCAGCATAAATTTCTTCAGGACTGCGAACTGCAATGGCATGGACAGTTCCATCTAGTCCACTTCCAAGAGGAGACCAGCTAACACCGTCCCACTTTGCAATATGATTTGCGGGCTGTCCGCCTGCGGTTGTGAAATCTCCAGCAACATATATACCCGTTGGATTAAGAGAGATAACTCTTACTTTCCCATTGACACCGGTGCCAAGATTTTCCCATTGCATCCCATTCCACTTTACAATTTTATTGGCTGAAAGTCCTCCTGAGAGAGCATAATCGCCACCATTCTTTTTAAATCCGCCAGCAACAGTAAAGTCTCCACCTGCATATAAGTGTCCGGAATTACTATCAAATGCTAAAACCTCCACCTTGTCATTCAGCGTATTTTTCAAGTTGTAGATGTCAACTCCATCATATGCCACAAGATTTCCACTTGTGGTGTCTCCACCTCCAACAAGAAATTTTCCTGAAGAATTGTCTATTGCCATAGCATTAATCGGAAAACCCATAGATTGATTGGTCCAACTTGAACCATCCCAGCTTCCCACTACCCAAGCTGAAGCAACAATGACTTTACCTGTTGCGTCAACCTTGATGGAGTTGACAGCGGCAGAAACCCCACTGCCTAATGCTGACCAGCTTGCCCCATCCCATTTCGCTATATAGTTTGCAGCATTTCCTCCCGCCGTTGTAAAAGAACCTCCTGCATAAAGGTTTCCTGTTCCATCAATGGCTAGGGAATAAACAGCATTATCCGGTCCTGAACCTAAAGCGGTCCAACTCGTTCCATCCCACTTCGCAACTCGATTGGCAGGGGGGAACATCCCACCAGCATAAAGATTTCCTGAATTGTCGCACACAAGAGAATAAACTAAAAATGGCCCTCCTAATGCTCCTCCTGATATCCTCACCCAATATGTTCCATTCCACTGATAGACACAATCAGAGGCGACATAAAAATTTCCAAAGTTGTCAAATACTATTGCTCTGACAGGTGAAAATAAGCCACTTCCTACAGTCGACCAACTTGTACCGTTCCATTTCGCTATATTTTTAACAGTAACTCCGCCTGCAAGCGTAAAATCGCCACCGGCATATAGGTTACCGGAACCGTCAAAGGCGATTGAGTAAACAGTGGTTGTGGATGTGCCAGTGGTCAATCCTGAACCAAGGGGAGCCCAGTTCGCCCCATTCCACTTTGCGATATGATTTGCGGGAATCCCACCAACAGCAGTAAATTCCCCTCCCGCATAGATGTTCCCTGAGGAATCTGTCGCCACAGCCCATACTTTGCCATTAAATGGACCATTCGTAGGCATTCCACCCCAGTCTGCATCAGTTATCTGCGCAACCAATGAAAAAGGAATGACAAGTGATAGAAAAAATGAAATGAAGAAGGAAAAAGTTATTTTGACATTGGATTTAGTCAGGAAAAACATTATGAGGCGCTCTATCTCTATTATTATCCAACATATTACGACCAATACCTTAAAAATTATACCAACTTAACTCTCTAATTTCAAGCCTGTTAAGATAGATTTATCAATAATAATATGGTTGTCGGTCGCCGGCATAAGTTTTGCTAAAACGTCTGGTAGTGTTGCCAAGGACATGCAAACCATTCACAGAAGGAATTATCAGGATGGCAGGAAAAATTTTTTCGACAGGATAGTCTTCCTTTCTAGTCCGTGCAGGTCTGTGGCAAAACTCTTAGTCTATCCTACCGGAACCGAAGCGGCGGGACGGGAGTTTTCCGTGCCAGATGATGTCGCGTCTGTCGAGGGTCTTGCATTCCTCGGCGGATGGAGGTGTATAGATTATCCTGAACATGTCGCCCCACTGGTCTGCGGCGGTACCCATTTCCTCGGGCCCGTTCTTGCCGTCCACGAACCAGCGGGGTTCGGCGAAATCAAAGTCAAACGAGGTCTTTTCATCCGGTTTCAAGATAATCACATCCTCGTTGCGGGGCTTGATCCTGTCATCGAATTTCTTCGAGAAAGTCCATTCCTTGTTTGAGTTCTCCGCTGAAACCACATTGAAAGATCTGAAGTCGGGAAGATTCACAACTGCCAACGGCTTGTCTGAAACGTTCTGGAGAGTCAGCCTGACTTTCGGGCTTCTGCGGACTTTGCCGTCAGCTGTCTTCGGAGGATTCTGCGTATCAGCTGTCTGCCAGGTATTTTGTCTCACAGGATTTTCAGTGATCTGAAGTCCTATTCCGAGAGGACTCCAGCGGAATCCTTTTGCAACCGCAGTACCGTCGCTTCCAAGGGCAACTTCGACCTCCATAGGAATATGGATTTCATTTCCACGACCTGCACGTTTCTCGATATCGAGACCTTTCTTCTGCTGGACGAAATATTTCTCAATGCCGTATGAAAGGTGCAAAACCCTGTCAGCACGTCCCCATGGCCATCTGTTGTCAAATCTTCCCTTTATGAAGACATTTCCACTCGGCGGCATGGTGGTGGAACAGCTATCAAAGGAATAGAGGTTATTGTCTTCTTTCCTCAATGTAACATAAATTTTTCCGCCTTTTTCATCAGAAAAATTTCCCTTCAAACACTTGCGTGGAATGTCGGAGATCTCATAGTTCAGGCTCACATAGTCGCCTCTGAACGGATCGCTGGGGTCAACCGGCATTGTCCTCAGGAATACGGTTTTGCCGGTTGCGATAATGAGTTCCCTGTATCCCGCCATGTAGAGCAGGACGAAGATCTGGAGGATCGCAGAAGCCGCAATGAATATGTTTCTCATTTCTTCACCTCCGCCGCCCTTTTCTTCCTTCTGGAGTAGAGCATCCCGACGACAAATATCCCCGCGCCTACCCCGAGGAAGACTATTCCTCTTATGAGGAGACTGTCAAAGAGATCTGCGTATCTCGCAAATGCGAGGAACGCAAGGAGGATCGTGCCGGCGGCGGTGAGCTTGGAATTCAGGTTCCTGCATCCATAGGAGATCAGCATCACGCTCTGGAAAAGGAAAATGAGGTTGAATATGGCGGCGCCGCCCCAGCCTCCGAACTCCGAGAGCCATCCGAAATTCAAGGTCACTGCCAGGACCGTCACAGGAACCGCGAAATGGTCGATGCGGTAGAGTTTGCCAAGATCCTCCTTAATTTTTCCGAATGGCAGAACTGCCAGGGTCCATGCGACGATGGATGCAACCGCAACGACAAGAACGTATACGGTGGCGGAGAGTTCCTCGTACCAGAAGCATGTGAATATATGCCTGTCGGCATCCGGAAATGTAAATACGTAGAGAGAGGGCCAGTACAGGATGTTGCCATAAAAGGTGAAAAGACCCGATGTTTCCGGGAACCAGTTCTTCTTCCTTACAATTATTGCAATTGCAATGAGCAGTCCGGCAACAGACATGAAGATCGCAGGCCCGACTCGTTCGAAGAACCAGTGGCAGTTGAACAAGATGGACATGATGAATGCCGGAACTGCGACTGCCATCAAAATCCTTGAACGCATTTTCCAGGCAAGCGGGAATATGCCGATCAGGATAATAGCAGGCGCGATATTCATCCTTGATTCGAAGTCGAAGTTCTCGAACGAGTTCCACAGCACGAAAAGGATTGACGCCATGGCTCCCTGGACGACCGATGGCAGGCTCCAGGCCAGGAGAAGCGCACCGACACCCCATACTATAAAGGCGTTCGGATAATGTTCGTCTATATGGTATATCTGGGAGACAAGAAAGATCCCGGACCCGAAAAACATTGTGCCAAGCGCGAACATGGCTTCTGAAAGAACTGCAAACTTTTCACCTTTCAACCTGAAATAGAATCCTGCGCCATGAACGCCGGCAATCGCGAAAAATATGATTGCGAGTTTCGCAAACTTATGGATGCCATCCCAGTTGTAGGCGAAGAGGAGGATTATGCCAAGTCCGAATATGACTGCACCGATTACGGAGAAGATGAGAGGTCCCCAGTTCCGCGCGGGCGCCTCTTCAGGGTAAAGCGCCGATATCCTGTCCGCCTGCGGACGGTCAATGATCCCGTCTTTCAGCCAGCGTTCGATTTCCTGCACAAGCCATTTTCTGTTGCCGCTCAATCCGCATCCCCCTAAAAATATTGTGGACAATATAATCTCCATGCAGGATACCGCAAGGACTTCAGCACGTGTTTTACTTGATATTGCCTCCCAATGTCCTATAATATCCCAAGTTGATTGTAAAATGG